>JAPJOW010000156.1 GCA_030826005.1 Aliterella sp. RAGGC_92 | reverse complement strand
ACTGGCAACAATTAATCAATGGATTTCGTTCGCTAACTCTACTTTATTCACCGGAGTTTTTATTGAAGCCAATCGAGAGCGGGAAATGCCCAAGCTATTAACGGCGCTTGATGAAATTTTGGCAGCGCAACCATACTTACTGGGTAAAGAGTTTAGTCTGAGTGATGTCGCCGTAGGTTCAATACTGGCATACATTCCGATTCTGCTAAAGCTAGATTTGAGCGCTTACCCAGAAGTGATGAACTATATGCAGCGCCTTGGAGAGCGCCCAGCATTTAAAAAAGCTATGTCAATGTAAAAAAAATAGGACAGAGTTTTAGTCTGTCCTATACATATAAACTAAGAAAAAATTATCTAAAACCAATTGCTGCTTGCCAAACAAACGCCAGCAATAAGAAAAATACGGGAATAATTGGCAAAACATCTACTAAAGGATTAAAAATCGCGTAGGCTTCGGGGAGTTTTGCGAGCAACAGTGCGGCTTCCATCTCTATATATCTCTACTTATGCAGCTTTAAGAATTGAAAAAAATTTTAACATAAAAGCGATAACCAATGGAGTTATTCTCCCAACAAACTCTCCTCCGCTTGGGGAGTAAGCCAGTGTTGGAAATCGGTAGTAAAGCGATCGCTCAATATACTATCGCGAATTTTTTGGGTAAAACTAATTAGTTCTGTAACGTTATGAATGCTGAGGAGAGTGTAAGCCAGGATTTCTTGACTCCGCACTAAGTGACACAAATAAGCGCGGGTAAAGTTCGCGCAAGTGTAACAAGCACAAGTAGCGTCTAAGGGGGTAAAATCTTCTCTAAATTGGGCATTTTTAAGATTCCAGCGATCGCCCTGTACTAACGCCGTACCGTGTCTTGCTAACCGTGTAGGAATCACGCAATCAAATAAATCTATTCCTGACGCGATCGCTTGCGCCATTTCCCGATAAGTTCCTACACCCATCAAATAACGCGGTTTACTTTCGGGTAACAGGGGAGTAGTAGCGGCAACAATTTTGGCAATTAGTTCGGGTGGTTCTCCCACGCTTACGCCGCCAATCGCATAGCCTGGCAAGTCGTAAGCCGCTAAAGACTTTGCCGCCGCCGCTCGTAAGTCTAGGTGTACGCCTCCTTGGACAATTCCAAATAAAGCTTGATCGGGGCGCTCGTGAGCCGCAATACACCGCTCCAGCCAGCGATTTGTGCGATTAGTCGCGGCGGCAATTTCTTCTTTGGTAGCTGGGTAGGGGGGACATTCATCAAAGGCCATAATTACATCAGCACCCAAAATATTTTGGACTTGGATGGAGAATTCTGGTGTAAAGTTAATAATTTCTCCACCGTGAGGAGAGCGAAATATCACCCCGGCTTCAGAGATTTTTCGCATTTGACTTAAGCTAAAAACTTGAAAACCGCCGGAATCGGTCAGCATGGGCTTTTGCCAGTTCATAAACTTATGCAGTCCCCCAGCTTTGCCAACAATCGATTCGCCCGGTTGCAAATGTAAGTGGTAAGTATTAGACAACACCATCTGCGCCCCGGTTGCCTCTAACTGAATTGGTGTTAGGGTTTTAACGTTTGCTAACGTCCCTACAGGCATAAATCGGGGAGTTTCTACTAGACCGTGAGGAGTGAAAAACCTACCTACTCGTGCTTGAGTTTGGCTGCATTTTGCCAACACTTGAAAAGAAAATTCTGGCATGAAGGTAAAGAAAATTGCTGCATTCTTACCTCAGTGTAAGAGGAGATAACCGCTTAAAAGGGACAACTACCATCATCATCAATTTCTGCGTCCCACTTAGCAGAGATGACTTGATCCATCATTGCTTCTAAGCTTCCAGCGTTCAAGTTGCGCGTAACTCGCTCTTGTAGTGGCGTAGAAAGCGGAATTAATCGCAATATACAGGTGCGATCTTGCGTGAGATCGAAGTAGGCTTCTTGCTCGGATGATTGTTTTAATTCTAGGTAATCAAAGCTATGGAGATTTAAGTAAAGTGCGTGATTGGCAATTAGCGTAGCTTGCTGGGGATTGGTAAATATCTCCATGACATCGCCTTCACCTTGGCTTGTTAACTTGCCTTCTTGAATATACATATAGCGGACGCGCCCTAAATCGGCAAGTAACCGCCGCATATCTATTTTGTTTGCGATGATGCCAGTATTGATAATGCACGGAGCAGGTAGCTTGGAGTCGGGGCGATAGTTACTCATAAATTAAAACAACTTGTCGGCACTGGTTTAGTTTTGAGATGAAAATTGAGTTTGAGCTTAATAAGTGAAGTTTACTGAATTTTTGCGAAGGGTGGCTTGCTAAATTCACCATTCGCAAAAATCTTAAGTTAAATACGATTAAAACTTCTACAACCTCGATCTAAGGCTAAGAGTTAGCTGGCGATCGAAATTGATGTACTTACAAAAAGTTACAGTTAAAAAGAAGCCTACGACACAATATTATCTCAAGTTTTTTACTTTACTCGTACTTTACGCCAGCAATAAAAATAAATAAGCGATCGCTTACTTAACTAAATATATAAATTTTTGGCTTTACTCAATTGAGTAAGATGGGGAGATGGGGAGTATTGCTGCAAATGTAAAATCATATCCGCGCGTAAGTAATGCCAAAATTTTCAGTTATTTAAGTAATTGGAAAGATTGCTGGCTATTTGCTCTACTCTGTACCCGTGTAATGGCAAAGTAACTTCAAACGTCGTCCCTACACCTACTTCACTTTCAACATTAATCGATCCACCGTGCAAGTCTACGGATTTTTTGACGATCGCAAGCCCAAGTCCCGTACCAGAAATTGTGCCGACATTACTAGCGCGATGAAAAGAATCAAATAGTTGAGCGCGATCGCATTTTGGAATGCCAATGCCCGAATCTTGGAGGCGAAATATTGCTTTGTTTTGAAAAGATGTTAACTCAAAATTAATAGCGCCGCCGGCAGGAGTATACTTTATGGCATTTGCAAGCAGGTTGCTGAAAATATGCCTTAGCAGTTTTTCGTCCATCTTTGCACAAGTACAATCGAGCTTGCTATTAAAAATAATTGCGTGCTTGTCTGTTAAGTTCTGCATTTCTTCTACTAAATCCCCACAAAACTGATTTAAGTCTAGTGGATGAGGATTAAAATCTAGTTTTTTGGCTTCGGCTTGACCAATTATTAGCACGTCATCTAATAGTTGGGTCATTTGGTTAACGGAAGTTTGAATTCGCCATAGATGCCGATCTTTTTTTTCTTGCGTCCACTTCAGCCCGTATTTTTGAATTAACTCGGCGGAAAACATAATTGTCGTTAAGGGAGTACGAAATTCGTGAGAGGTCATGCTGACAAAGCGCGACTTGAGTTCGTGTAACTCTTTTTCTTTTGCCAAAGCTGACTGCATTTCTGCTTCAGCACGTTTGCGCTGGGTGATATCGCGGACGAGCGCGCAAAATACTTGGCGATCGCCATAAAAAATACAACTGGCACTAACTTCACACAAAATCAAAGAGCCATCTTTACACCGATGGGGTGCTTCAGCAATAAAACTGTGCCGAGCTTTTAAAGTCTGTTGAACATTGCGATCGATAACGTTACTTTCGAGGGCAACTACATCTTCAAGTTTCAGTTGCAACAATTCTTCGCAAGTGTAACCAAGTAAGCGGTCAAATGCCGCATTAGTTTGGAGTATATTTTTAGTACGAGCATCAATCAGAAAAATGCCTTCAGAAGTTTGCTCTACTACCGCCCGGTAACGTTCTTCGCTTGCTCGTAATGCTAGTTGTGCTTGTTGGCGTTCTATTACTTCGTTTTGTAATTGGTAATTAGCTTCCCTTAGTTCAAAAGTGCGTTCTATTACTTTGCTTTCTAATTGCTGATGTAGTTGCTTGTATGCCGTAATATCTTCAACCGTACCTTCATAATAAAGTGCATTTCCGTAAGGATCTTTAACTATACGGACATTTTCACTAATCCAAATTATTGTGCGATCTTGACGATAAACTTGGGACTCAAATCCTTTTACTGCCCCATGTTGTTGCATTAAGTCCAAAAACTCATGACGGCGATTTGCTTGTACATACAACTGCCGCTCGATGTTAGTTAAACTAGCGATGAGCGCTTGTTCGGACTCATAGCCATAAATCTGGGCAAGAGCGGGATTGACGCTGATATATTCACCGTCGAGAGTTGATTGAAAAATACCTTCTATGGCATTTTCAAAAATGCTGCGGTAATTGGCTTCAGCTTGCCGGATTGCTGTTTCAGAAGATTTGAGTTTAGTAATATCAGTAATAAATCCTTCTAAGCCAAGCAGCTGTCCGCGATCGCCATACACGCCATTGCCTTTTTCCCACAACCATTTGTATTTGTCGGCAGATTTGGTTTTAATTCTATATTCCACTACATAAGGTTGCTGCTCGGAAATTGCGGTATTAATTGTTTCTAATATTTTGGGCAAATCTTCGGGATGAGTAATGGTGTTGTAAAGCCCTTTTGTTGCCAATAGTTCAGAACTGCAATAACCTGTTAAGTCCAAACAACCTTCGCTTAGGTAAGTCATTGAAAAATTGGCATCGTTACTACAGGAAAATACAATTCCTGGCAAAGAATCAATTAAAGTAGCTAGGCGGCGTTGACTTTCGACAAGAGTAGCTTCATTTTTTAAGCGGCGCTTAATTTTGGTAAATTGCCATCCTATTGCCAAAATGAGTACTATGGCGATCGCAATTGGGACAAATACAGGTGTAGGGCAACTAAGCTCGTGCCAAGCAGCACTTTTGAGCGTGTAATATATCCCAGCGATCGCGCCACTGGTTAGGACAATTTCACCAGCTACCCACACTTTTCGCTTTAGGCTTGTAGTGACAAGCAATCCTTCAACGAAATCTAATGCTGCTAAAGCCGTGAGGATGGCGATTCCCATTGAAAAAATGACTAACTTAAAATCACAGGTAGATTGCATGAATATAGTAAGACAATTGATGTTTTTGACTTAGCAAGGGCAGTTTTTAGGATCTCAGTATTAACTTTGGTAATACTGAAGATTGGATTAAATGCCTTAAGTTTGAGACAATTTATTAATATAGTTGCTTTATTTTTACTATCAACTTTTCTTTGTATTTACACATCAGTTTTTATACGTAAACATTAATAATAATTACAAAAAATATTGACTGAGTTGCAAATAAAGTAGCAAGCGAAACAATTTATATGCAAAGTAAGGGGCGTTGCTGGTGGAGACAACTGGGGTTAGAGATAATAGCGGCGATTACCTTTTATACTTGCATTCCCATCCCGATTAACAACTTAGAATTTCAGCGCGTAGCTCGTTATGCTCCCCTTGTAGGGTTAATGATTGGGGGAATTTTGGGGCTAATCGATTGGGGGCTGCATTTAATTGGCATTCCTGTACTCACAAATAGCGCGCTAGTAGTTGGTAGTTGGATCGCTTTAACTGGAGGACTGCATTTAGACGGGGTAATGGATGCGGCGGATGGACTTGCCGTACAAGATCCGCAAAAACGTCTAGAAGTGATGGTAGACAGCGCTACCGGGGCTTTCGGGGCAATGGCGGCGATCGCGCTATTGCTACTTAAAACTGCGGCTTTAGCAGACTTGCACGGCGATCGCCCGTTAATATTGATGGCAGTATGTGGATGGGGAAGATGGGGACAACAAATAGCGATCGCCTTTTATCCCTACCTCAAACCCACAGGTAAAGGTAAGTTTCACTCGGCGGCGATTAATTCTCACTGGGATTTATTACCAGGATTTTTATTAATGCTGAGTTTGAGCGTCTTATCAGTTTTAATAGATAAAACGCTCCTCAAGTTAGCTTTAATTACGGTTATTGGCGCAATGGCGATCGCTTATTTAACTGGTGCGTGGTTTAACCAGCAACTAGGGGGTCATACTGGGGATACCTATGGAGCAGTTGTAGAATGGACAGAAGCCTTTTTACTATGCTTATTAACTATTGGGTAAATTTGTTAACTTGGGCGCAAGCGAGTAACTTTGAGCTTAAAACTTCCAACCCCAGTTTCGCCAAAAGCTCGAACGCGGACGACATAAGTTTTTGTTTCGCTAATCCGGGTAAATAATAAGGCGTTAGTAGTACCGTCAGGGCCATCATCATTTTCAGAAATCGTCGTTCCATCTGTTGATAGTAGCGTTACCATTGCATCAAAACTATCAGAAGTTAAATCGATGGCGACATTATCGCCTTTATTAAGTTTAACTAAGTAATCGCGGGCAAATCCTCCAAGTCCTGTGGGGATGTCATTTTCTGTAAGCTTATCTACAACTTCATTACTAGAGGGTAAAGCAATTGGATTATATAACTTGCTTTGAGCTACTGCTGAATATACTCCACCACTCCCAAAAATTAGCAGTGTTGGCGGAATTAGGAATAGATGCTTTAACCTAAATACACAAGAATTGCCGATCATTCACCGTTGCTCAAATACAATTCAAGCTTTATTATGCCCTTGGCTAGTGGCGATCGCTACCATTCCATATACGTCAATTCCTGCGCGTTGTAATGTTTGCGCCGCAAACCGAGCCGTTGCACCAGTTGTGTAAATATCATCTAATAGCAGTACGGGGTTGGTTGGGCGCTGGCGAGCAAAGTTTTTGCCTAAAGTAAAAGCTCGATCTAAATTTTGTTCGCGTTGGAGGCGAGATAAATTAAATTGGGCTTGAGTGTCTTTTTGGCGGATTAAACCTAGTTGTAATTTTAAACCTGTAAAACTGCAAAAACTTTCAGCGATTAGGGCTGCTTGATTGTAGCCGCGTTGTTTTTGTTTGTTGGCGTGTAGAGGAATCGGTACAACGATCGCGCGATCGGTAGCTAAGGGAGAATTTAACCAAGCCTCGGCTAACCATACTCCTAATGGACGAGCTATTTGGGGTTGATTTTCGTATTTGAGCGTGGCGATCGCACGTTTGAGCGTACCATGATAGTTTCCCCAAACAAATACTGGTAATTGCTGTTCGAGGATATTGGGATGCGTTAGTTGGCAGCGTTGCAGTTGTTTTGTGCAGTCAAAGCAAAATTCTGTGCTAGTTAAGCGATCGCATAACGGGCAACGGCATTCTAGAAATAAGTTTAATAATCTTTGGATCTTTTGCATCCATCGTGGCATTTGATAAATTTGTTAGCAAACTTGCTTTTCGATTTTATTATCCTCGCCTATAAATTTCTAGCTTAACTTTTTCTTCTAAATTACTAACGAATAGAGTTTTACCATCTTTATACCATCTTCCCCCTAACGTATCTTGTGATATTGATAAAAATTGTGGTCTGACGATTATGGTTGAAACTTTTTCCTTGTCTTCCGGTAGAATTGCATCCAAATAGTATTGGTACAAAACAACTCTATTTTCTTTTTTTGCTGCAAAGTACAAAATTGGATCGCATAAAACCCACTCACGATCTTTATCGACTGTTTTTAATGCTGTTTGAATGAAAGATTCAACAGGTAAGTAGCTAGAAGATTTCCAATTTAAAAGTAAATCAACATAACCTGAATAAGGCGCAACAATCAATAGTATTATTAAAATACTCCCCAAAACTGAAGGCTTTAGCTGGCGATCGAGATAAGGTTTAAGTAGTTTATCCAGAGACGAAAAAGTGACTATTGCAAGGGGTACAACCAACATCCAACTGTAATACCAGGGAAATGCAGCCATCAAACGCATTCCTACGGGTATCCAAAAAATTGCTACTAGACCAAATGAAAGAGGTGAAAATCGATTAAATTGCCATAGCGCAAGGGGTAGAGCCACAACCCAACTGTAATATGGTCGAGATACAGCAATCAATAGCATTCCCAGTGGTATTAAAGAGATTGAGACAAAACTAAGTACCGAAGGAGAAAATTGATTAAATCGCCTTTTTAAAACTTCAAAAATTGATAATGAGAAACATAGACTTACCAGAAAATCGAGAATTCGATTCCCGAAAATTCCAGCAATCTTACCTCTTTGATCGAAAGCGAGTGTAGGATTTTTTAGGATCGAGTTGATGAAATCTAGCCAAACTCCGTTGCTTGTATACAGAATATAAAGAAGTAAAAATCCTATAATTAATCCACTAACTATAAAAATACATTCTCTTAAGAACGGCTTTCGTAGAAAGATTATTAGTAAGCCACAAATTAAAACAGTATAGGCGACTGCTGCAAGGGCTGTGAGTGGAATAAAAATTGAAATAAGAAGTAGAAGTTTATGGCGAAGCCCTTTCTGTGGGATTGAATATATCAGCAATGAAGTTGCCGCAAGGCAAGCCATTAAAACATCTGGTCGTCCTCGTTGAGCATTATTTATGTATATTAGCTCTATAAGTACAAGAGTTAAGAAGATTAGCCTAATTTTTGCTGAAGTTATTAAGTTTAATCTAATTACCGATCGCCAAAGGATTACTATACAGGTGGCTACAAGAAGACAATTTAATGTATGTCCTGTGTAGATTCCAAAACCAACTATCCTCATCCATAAATAAAGTAGAAATGAATAAAGCGGTGGGTAGCCTGACCAAAACTCATATTTTGTTTGAGCAAACCAAGCAGAGGAAGTAAAACCATTACCAAAATATAAATTAGCGGCAGGATCGACAAACATTATTTGATCTTGCCAAGGTCCTATTTTAACTAATCTAAATGCTTGAACAAGACTAATAAGTAAAAAGACAATCAACACGATCGTCAGAATGATTGGTTCTGACGATTTGGTAGAATTTTTGTTGGGATTAAGCTGTTCCATTGAGTTGCAACTAAGTGGTGGGAGCGCCAGCTTGACTTCAGACATTTACGCTAAGTCTTACTGAGAAAGAAGTAAGTTTTTATACTAACACTGCCCTTATTGAAACTTTTGTAACACAAAAGTTGCTACTTTTCTCAAGCTAAAGCGCTGAAACACTCATTAGAACTTTCGCATAAATACCGCAAAGCCCCCCTTGCTTTGTCCGGTTTCCTCCAAAGCAAGGGGGGCTAGAAAAGATCGTTCATGGGCGATCGCCCATGAAAAAAGGCGATCGCTGATATATTACATTTTGCCTTTTTGCATTACTTCTTGCAAATGGTGACGCAGTTCTTCAGCTTGCTGCATATCTTGCTGTTGTAATTTTCTAAACAGTTCCACGCAGGGTTGCGATTGCATTTCTTGAGCGTCTTGAATGTAAGTTTCGTAGGCTTTTAGCGCTTCTGCTTTGTGCTTCAAAGCTGTGAGCAGATCGTATTCGAGATTGCTCATGGCACGTTGGTTTTCGGTAGCTTGCATAGAATTCTCCCATAGAACTACTATCTTTTATCCCAATCGCCCCAGGGCAATTCATCTGTCCAAAAGTGGATAAGTTTAAGTTAGCGTTGATACAGAAATTCTTATTACTTGTAGCTGTGGATATTGACTCTATACTAAAACCATTTCAAAGGTTTGGCGTTCATCTTGGCTTGGAGCGAATCGAGCAACTACTAGCTAATTTAGGCAACCCACACCATCGCGTCCCGATTATTCACGTCGCTGGAACTAATGGTAAAGGTTCGGTCTGTGCTTACCTATCCTCAATTTTGACTCAAGCAGGCTACAAGGTAGGACGCTATACATCGCCGCATTTAGTTGATTGGACAGAACGAATTTGCCTAAACGAGCAACCAATTCAATTAGAAACTCTGCAAAGTTTGTTATTACAGGTTAAAAATGCGATTAGTCCCACTACCGAATCACCAACGCAATTTGAAGTAATTACGGCGGCGACTTGGTTATATTTTGCTCAAAGCCAAGTAGATATTGCGGTTGTGGAAGTAGGGTTAGGGGGACGATTGGATGCGACTAATGTTTGTTGTCCAATAGTTTCGGTAATTACATCTATTAGCCGCGAACACTGGCAGCAATTAGGCTCGACTTTGGCAGAGATTGCGGGAGAAAAAGCAGGGATTATTAAGCAGAGTTGTCCGGTGGTAGTAGGACACCTACCACAAGAGGCAAAAGAAGTTGTGCGATCGCGGATTAATCAACTAAATTGCCCGGCTTTGTGGGTAGAACCTGCTAGAGAATTGCCGTCAGTAGATGGTCAAAGATGGGCAATTTATCAAGGTATAAACTATCCC
>JAPJOW010000155.1 GCA_030826005.1 Aliterella sp. RAGGC_92 | reverse complement strand
CTTAAAGCCGCATTAATAAATTATTTTTTACCATAGATATTTTAAAATTACTGTACTTAAATCAAGGCTGGCAATTATTTTGTATACAATTATTGGCTATCTATAGGCAGTTACAAAATCTCTTGGTTGTTCCAAAATTATCGAAAAAATATCATATTTTAGTTTAAGAATCTGAATTGCCCGATTATTAAACTAATTCTCTTATTAGTAAAAAGTTGCGACTATTAAAATGCTGAGTTAGTTGTTAATAAATAACTATCTAAGGGGTTACAGTCAAGGTAAGCTTTAGAGGATGTTTGAGAAGTTCCTTTGTTAGTAGCGCTCTTATCTAGATCCCCCCTAGCCGACGACAACAAAGCGGGAAGAATAGCGATACTCGCTTTTTGTCTCCCCTTAAAAAAGGGGGAAATATCTCTTAGTTCCCCTTTTTAAGGGGGATTTCACTAGACATAAAATCGCAGACAATACCTTGTCAGACATCCTCTTGAGGACGTATTTTCATAACTTGCGTAGATGCGGACAGCAAGTGATTTCAGCGCAATAGCTAAAAAATTATACCTAAAATTATCTCCACTCCCCTTGCAATCCAAAAGCTGCCCAATAATAAGGCGATTTCCACTTATCTTGTTTCCATACTTCTATTTGCGCTTCTCTTAAAGCTGCGGCGGGTTTTAGCCCTTTTTTCAGCATCCCTGTATAAAACCTCGTCATCAATTCGGCGGTGGCGCTGTCGTCTACATTCCACAAACTGACTACTACTCGCGGAGCGCCAGCATACATAAACCCTCTTGTCAAGCCTACAACTCCTTCTCCCCGTACTTGTTCGCCTAAACCTGTTTGACAAGCACTAAGCACTACTAATTCGGCAGGCAAATTAAGATTAAAGATTTCGTTGAGGCGCAAAAAGCCATTTTGCGGCGCACCTTTTTCGTCTACTAGCGACAGCACTACACCAGATAATTCTGGATTAAGGCTATTGAGAATACCGTGAGTTGCAAAATGAATAATCCGATACTGGCTGAGATTGGGGTTAGTAACCGCCGCGCGATCGGCGGCAAAATCAAAAGTTTGCGAAGTCTCGCTAGGTGGTACGAGAGCTAAAATTTGTTCGGCTTCTTGTCTTGTACCAGGTAGACGGGCAAAGCTTACGCCCGACTGACTGGCGGATCTTTGCACTATAGAGTTTTGTTTAGTAGGCAAATTAGAAGTTGCAGTTTTTACCCTTGCGTCATCAATCGTAAATACGGGATCGGCAAGTATTGCTACAGTTTTGGGGGCAATTTTACGTCCTATTAGTTCGCGCCGCAATACATCAATGGTAGAAGCTGACGGCAAACTGACAATTTCATGCTCGACTATTAACGGGGTATGATTAACGGGTAAAGCAGCAAATGGCACGTATTGCAATGCCCCATCGCTGACTATTACTAAACGTTTTTTGCCAATTTGTCCGGCTATGGGTTTTAAAAGCATATCGCTTAAGTTAGCGGCGGTAGTGGTTAATTCTTGCCTTTTTAAACCAGCACGTTTATCGGTAACTAATTGATAATATTGCTTGGCGATAGTTTCTATTTCCCCTTGGGGTGGTAACTCGTAGCTAGTTAAAGAGTTAGGAGTTACCGCCCATAAATAGCTGCGTTTTTCGCCTAGAGAGTATTCTAGCAATACTGTATCGGGATCTAAGAGTTTTTGAATTTGGGCTACTTTTAAGGCTTGAGGCTGAGTTAAAGCCGCATACTGGGGGCTTGTTGTCCGAATTTGGGCTTGCAAGTCTTGGTATTGCTTTAATAACTCCGAAACTTGTTTATCTACTTGGGCGGCTTGCGCGGGGGTGGGGTTAGCGCTTAGTATCTTGACTCGCTGGGTTTCTGCTACATCTAACGCCGCTTGTAACTCGCGCTCCATTTTGAGGAGTTGCGGATCTACCCCTTTACGGATGTCTGCGTTAGCTTCGGTGAGAATTTCGAGTAAACTACGAGCGCGGGCGCGATCGCTTACTTGTAAGGCTTCGATGTTATACCCCGCTCTTGGGGCTTTTTTGTGCCATTGCATCAGTAAATCAGTATAAAACTCATAGTATTTCTGTACTGAGGCAAAATAAGTAGCCCGCAATTCTTTACTAGCAATTTTTGTTCGCAATCCTTCCACAACGGCGATCGCTGCTTTAATTTGAGTTTGGGCTTGCGGAAAGTTGTTTCGCCCGCGTTCGCTAATTGCAATACTGTATAAAGTTTCAGCAACGCTGGCTCTATCCCCTAAACTGCGCCAGAGGGCGATCGCTTGATTGTAAGATGCGATCGCGCTAGGATAGTTTGCTTGAGCGTTGTAGGTGTCCCCAAGATTATCTAACACGATCGCCGCAGATGATGGAATCCCCAATTGTTGCCAAATTTTTAACGATCTATTTGAGACATCTAAGGCTTGAGGGTAATCTTTAGTAGCTAAATACACTCTCCCCATCAAAGCTAAAGCTGAGGCTTCTGCAAAAGAATTTTTTTGAGCGCGAGCAAGATTTAAAGCATTATTAGCAGTTTCTAGAGCTTTGGGATAATCTTGCAATGATTCGTAAGTTCTAATTATCCCAGTAAGGGAGGCAAATTCTCGCAATTTATCGCCAGAAGCTTGTCTTATAGCTAGTGCTTGATTGTAGTAATTTAGTGCCTGGCGATAATCTTTTGCTAAACGGTACGCATAGGCAATATTATCTAAAGTTTGTCCTTCTTGAACGCGATCGCCTATAGCGCGAAAGATTGTTAATGCTGCGTTGTGGGAATCTATACTTTGCTGATAGTCGCCTAAAGAACTATAAACCTTGGCAATATCATTGAGCGATACGGCTTCTCTTGGACGATCTTTAATGGCTCTTTGCAAAGTTAAAGCCTTGTTGTAAGCATCAAGGGCTTGTTGATAATCTCCGGTAGAATTGTAGATTCCGGCAATATTGCCCAAAGTAAAAGCAACTCTAGCGCGATCGCCTGCGGCTTGTTGCAAGTTTAATGCTTTATTTAAAACTTCTAGAGCTTTTTGTTTTTCCCCAGTTTGATCGTATACAAAACTCAGTTGATTGAGAATTTCGGCTTCTGCCAAACGGTTGCCTGTAGCTTGTTGGAGGGCGATCGCTTTATTGTAGGTTTCTATAGCTTTGGGATAATTGCTTAATCCCTGGTAGCCACCAGCAATCCCGATTAAGGTCAAAACGCGCTCGATAGAATTTCCTACTCCCGATTGTTGGATTTCTAAAGCTTGGGTGTAAGTTTCTAAAGCTTTTTGACTTTCGTTTATTGACTGGTACAGCCCGCCTAATCCTTGCAGAATCGCTACAACTCCCGGTTTATTACCGTCGGCTTTTTGAATATCCAAAGCTTGATTGTAAGCATCAAAAGCCTGCTGAGGTTCGCCTAAAGAAGTGTAAAGCCTGCCCAAAGTGCTAAGAGTGCTGGCAATGTTGGGGCGATCGTTTGTATTGCGTTGAATTGCTAGAGATTGGTTATAAGCAGCGATCGCTTTAGTTGTATCGCCCAGATTTTCATAAGCTCCACCTAGGCTAATTAGTGTTAAAGCTATGGGAGCAGATTTTTTTTCGGCTCTAAATATTGCTATAGATTGGTTGTAGTATTGAACAGCTTTTTGTTTCTCGCCCGAATTTGCGTAAACTCCAGCAAGGGCATTAAGTACATAGGCAACGCTTAGGCGATCGCCTAAAGCCTTTCTAATTTCTAATGCTTGAGTCAGATTTTCTAAGGCTTTGGGATAATTGTTTTGCAGGTTATAAACTAACCCAATTCCTTGGAGTGCTAAAGCAACCAGCGCGCGATCGCCGTTTTTTTGCCCAATTGCTAAGGCTTGCTGGTATTTACCCAGAGCATTTGCCTGCGACTTATTGCTACCTTCTCTAATAAGTTGCAGGGCTTCATCTATGAGTTGTTGCCCTTGGCTGCTAAGGCTGGGAGAAGTTGCGGCGGGCGGTTGTTGGGCAATTATAGTATTAGCGGCTACGGTTTTTGATAATAACAAAATGCTGAGACTAATAGGTAAGGCACAATAAAAAAAATGCCGATAGCGGTTTAAGCCAATTTTTTGAATCATCATTGCACCCAAAAAGCAAATTACTAATAATTAGTATCAGTTGCTAGAGGGCGATTTACGGCAAGATGGGGATATTTTATTTGAGCTAAAAGCATTTTAGGCAATTGGGTTATCTGTACTTATCCACGCCTTTCTAGGAGTGGAGCTTAAGGTTTACAGTGTATTACTGGGCGATCGCGCGGCGATCGGATACCATTTACGGCATCAAGATCGGGAAACTAACCATAGATCGTATTAGTCTTCAAATTAATACGATCTATTTGTAAAAGTCTTAATCATATTAAACTTCAAGGCAAGCACCTATGACTTTCAAATCCCAAAAAAGAGCGCGAATTACCTCTACAACTTTAGTTATTTTAATACTTTCTATTAGTTTATTCGGGTGTACGAGTCCCATGCAAGCTCAAGACGAAAGACCTTTACGCAAACTAATATTAGAGCAAATTTTAAGAAGAAACCCGAATCGACAAACTCCTAGAGAAACTCCAATTGCTACAGGTATGGCGCTTGAAAGCTTAAGCTATCAAGGAACAACTCGTAATTATTACTTGCACGTTCCTAGTTCTTACCAAGCAGGAAAACCAATGCCCTTAGTGTTAGCATTTCATGGTGGTAGAGGTAGAGGCGATCGCCTTGCGGTTAATACGCGCCTCAATGACGTAGCAAATCGCGAAGGTTTTATCGTAGCTTACCCGAATGGTGTTAACAGTCAATGGAATGATGGGCGCAACGCTGAAGGTTCTAATACGAGTATTGATGATGTCGGCTTTGTTTCGGCGCTTATAGATAAGCTAGTTCGAGAAAAAAACGTTGACAAAAATAAAGTCTATGCGGTGGGAACATCAAACGGCGGAATGTTTACCCAAAGACTTGCTTGTCAAATGTCTAATAAAATTGCTGCTTTTGCAACGGTAAGTGCGGCTTTACCCAAAAATCTTCAATCTACCTGCAATCCGCCTCGACCTGTACCGATTATGATGATTAATGGTACTGCCGATCCGATTGTCCGTTGGGAGGGTGGAGAAGTAGCAAGAGATGTCCGCAATCGCTCCGGGCAAAAACCTAGTGGGGTAGGCGGAGAAGTGATATCTGTCCCCGCAACGGTTGCTTTTTGGCGGGGTAAGGATACGTGTTCGGTACAGCCAAGCGTTGAGAAGTTACCTGACACTCAGCCAGACGGTACGCAAGTTACGCGATCGCAATATAATAACTGTCGCAATTCTGCCCAAGTTGTACTTTACACTGTAGACGGTGGCGGACATAGTTGGCCTGGTAGTAATGTGAGAACCGAGCAAAGAAGACTTGGCGATCGCATTGGTAAAGTCAGCCAGGATATCAGCGCTAGTAATATAATCTGGAACTTTCTTAAGTCAAAAACTTTGCAATAGTTCGATAGTTACTGGCAATTACAGTAACTTATGGAGCATCTAGCTGTAAATTAAAATCAACTAAGCTGTAGTCATTATCGAGTTGAAATTTCTGAAGTAAAGGTAAGGCATTATTGATTATTGCTGGCGTAATTATTCTTGGTTCTTCAAAGCTTACTAAGTTGCTGGCAATATCGCTTTTTTGAGGATGGGGTAGTAATTTTGCAAACTTAAAACTTTTTCCATAATCAGAGCTTGCAAATACTCCAACTTGAGTTTGCTTATTGTAAGCTACTAACAATTTATTATCAACAGATAAGCTAGTTTGAACGTAACTTACTCCTCCTTCATTTGATAGAGTTTTTGCTTTTTGCCAGTTATTATATTTCTTATCAAACTTTAAATATACAAGCTTGCTTAAATCGTGAGTAGTAAGGTGAATGTTATTTAACGGATCGGCAACTAAACTAAAATGACTTGAATAAAGCGAGTTGTTACTACCAGGCTGGTAAGTAAATATTGATTGGGCTATCCAAGGTGTATTGAAAGTAAAATTATTATTTCTATAAGCCCAGTAAAATGTATCTTCGTTTGTACAAATAACACCAAGTCGATCGTTTAAAGCTACTAGCCGCGCGCTTTTTTTAGCAGATTTATTAATTGAACCCAAGCTAATATATGTATTTCCCCAACTCAAGCCTCGATCGATACTATTAAATAATTTAATTGAATAGGTTTTATTAGTAACGTGCTGCACAACAAATGTAGCCCATAAGTAACCGTTACTATCAGCTACGATAGTAGGGTTTGTAGCTACATAATCTTTACCTTGATACAAATTACTTGCTAGAGAAATAACCCACTTTTTAGCTAAAGAATCGTAGGCAATTGGCAAAAACAAAATTTTACCACTAGCAGAAGAATAGCTCAAAAAAAGTTTTTGCTTGAATAAAAAACCATCCGTCGTTGATTCGCTATTAGTATTTGGTATTGATGATATCCATCTCCAGCTTCTCCCGCCATCGAAACTAGAATAAAGAACTAAGCTTGCACCATAATTGTTTTTACCTTGATTAAATAGCACGTGGATAGCGCCATCATTTGTCACCCATGTATGTCTTTGATGCCGATAAGAAATCATTTTGTCGGCGGTACTTTTAATGTTAGTTATTGTTCCACTAATTTCTTGACTTGGAGTGGGAGGAGCTTGATTTTGAACGAGTAATTGGTTTGAGAACTGTTAGCAACTATTGAAGAATGTTTATATTGCCAATTGAAAAAACTTAGTTAAGGTAATAAAATTAGAAATAAGCTAAAACCGACTAAATTTTTCATAGCTTTATAGTTTAAAATTTATATTAAAATGTGAATAATTAGTATATGAACAAATATCGCTGCTCAGTTATATATCAAGGTGGCAGAAATTGAGAAGTGGAGTTTAGGAAACTTAATTTGTGCAAGGTTTTATCAATTTATTCAAGCCAACGGACTTTACTTCTCACGACTGCGTAGCTAAGTTACGGGGGTTGTTGCGTCTCAAACGGATAGGACACGCAGGCACATTAGATCCCGCCGCTACAGGAGTTTTACCGATCGCTTTAGGTAAAGCAACTCGTTTATTACAGTATTTGCAGACAGATAAAGCCTATAAAGCAACAATTCGTTTGGGAATAGTAACGGCGACCGATGACTTAGAAGGAGAAATTATTAGTCAAACGCCCGTATCCAACTTACCTTTAGAACAAATTGCCCTAGCATTAAACCAATTTACAGGTAAACTCTCCCAAATTCCGCCGAAATATAGCGCGATTCAAGTGCAGGGAAAACGCTTATACGATCTAGCGCGTCGCGGGGAAACGATAGAAGTCCCAGCTAGAAGTGTAAAAGTATATAAGTTAGAGATATTAGAGTGGCGCGGTGGTGAGTATCCCGAAATTGATGTAGCGATTTCTTGCAGTGCGGGAACTTATATTAGAGCGATCGCCCGCGATTTGGGTATAGCTTTACAAACGGGCGGAACATTAGCCTGCTTAATTCGCACTCAAAGTAGTGGTTTTAACTTATCTAGTAGCCTGACGTTTGACGAACTAATAGAGCAACTCCAACAAGGAACATTTAGAGCGATCGCACCGAGCGCAGTTTTGCAGCATTTACCAGTTGTAACTTTAGATGCGGCTATTGCTCAAAAATGGTGTCAAGGGCAAAAAGTTGTTGGCGAGGAGACAATTTTAGTCAATTCTCCCGTACAAGTTTATCGAGATGGCGAATTTTTGGGTATCGGTCATCAGGAAGAATTGGCAGAAATACTAACTCTTGTTCCCGATTTAGTCTACGAACCGATGTGAAAACTTATTGTGGCAGCAATTCCTCTAACTGTTCTTGACTTAAAGTTGTAAGAATAAACACTTCTTGGACTGTTTTACCTTGTCTAGCAATAATTTTAAAGCCCCCGCGAATTGGCACAGATACTCTTAGCTGCATTCGGGGGACATGACCTTTGGTTCTACTAATAACACCGGGAGTAATAGTGTGGATACCCTCTAGCTTTGTCAAAGCTTCTAAAATGCGAATAAGTCCGGGAATGTGGGTAGAGTGATTGAGTACAAGCCTGCCGCTAGTGGGTTTATTCACAATATTTAGGCTGCTTCTAAGGGGGCCATAGTTAAACCTGCACGTCTAAGTTGCTGATGATATAGTTCGGCTTGTTCTTGAGGGCCTACCCAGACAATAGCTTGTCCTTCAAAGTGAATTTGATTAGTTAGTTCCCAAGCATTGTCGCTACTCATGCCGGGAATATAAGTTAATAAGCATTTAGCAACGTGTTCAAAAGTATTAAAATCATCATTTAAAACAATAATTTTGTAGTTGGGGTAGTGCTGGCGAGTGACTTCACTACTACGAGTGGGAGCGATAGTTGGTGCAGAATTTGCCATAGCGCGGACAATTGTTGAATTTAAACTAGGCATAACCTATCCAAAATATCTCGATCGAACTACATTCCAAGATACCAGAGCCTACAAAAATCGGCGGAGGAAGCAAATAATTTTCTGTAGAGACGTTGCCTTGCAACGTCTCTACTTTTAGCGCCAATCGTCCCAATTTTCGTTAAATATTGAAGTGTCGGGGAAAGCGGTAGGATTGCCTTGTTCTTTTAAACGACGTTTGAGCGCTTCTAGTTGCGGCTCTTGTTGGGGTAAGTTATTAACTAATTCGTAAGGTGCGATCGCTTTATCTAAACTAAAAGCTGCGACATTTCCCGCCGCCGCTCCTGACGACCATTCAAAAGAATGCACTCGGTAAGCCGCCGCCGCAATATGGCTTGTAGCGATACTTTTGCCAGCTACGAGCATATTGTCAATCTTTTGGGGGATCATTGCTCTTAAAGGAATTTGAAACGGGTAAGCTTGTCCTGCACCGAGTCTTTCGCCGGGACGCTCGATATTTCCTGGTGCTTCTGGGGGGCTTTTGACCATGCAGGGATGAAAGTCTATAGCATAATGAGCGATCCCCACCGAATCAGGATATATTGTCGAACGCGATCGCCGCATAATTGAGGCGGAATTTTGCGAACTGCCAATTACGGCGGTGGCTTCTAATCCTGATAGCGCTGCTTTTAAACTGCGATAAGTTTCTGGGGATAAAGTATCTGTGTAGTACTTATCGGTATAGTCCCGGCGAGAAATATCAATTTCCCACACTGTAAAGCCTTGGGGTTGTCCCCAACTAGGTCTACCAATTATTCTTCGTCCTTCGCGCATATAAGGATACTTAGATAAACCGTGAACAGTTCCCATTGGCGAATCTAAGCCTGATAAGTAGCGATAATTTGGTTGAGGCTGCTTGACTCCTGCGCCTAGTTGAGAATCGGTAGTTCCTGCCACTAGCCAGTAATAATAGCCAAGGGAAATTTCTTCAGCTTTACGCAGACTTTCAACTCGCAACCCACCCATCCATTGTCCGGGTTCTAGTTGTTTTGTTGCTTGCAATTGGTTGCGAGCATAAACTAAGTTATCGCTGCTAGTCCCTGGGCGGTAATCGTTGCCCCAAGTCCAGTTTTGCATCGAAATATCACCGGGGGCGGGATTTGTAAATTCTACACCGCCAAAGCTCGCTGTTTCTCCTTCTTCTGGACTCCAAATGCGGCGGTAAGTAAACACCAAAGGAAAACTTGCCAAACGCTGCAATTCATAACTGTAGTAGGGAGAATACTGCATATAAAAGGGCGGCATTGTCTGAACTTGGGGATCTTTGGTTGCCTCCATTGCGTAAGTATAAGTAAAGCCTTGGGTGCAGTAAGGATCGTTAGTTGCACTAGAAGAAGATGGTTCTAAGTAAGAACGCGCATCGATACCAAGCCGATAAGGGACATCTGCCAGCCCGACTAATTCCCCAGTTTCGGTCGCATCAACTATGTACCAGTTGGGGGCGTTGCTTTGAGCTAAAGGGCTATTTTTTTTCGGTTTGGCGGGGACGAAACGAATAATACTTTTGTCAAATTTAGCTGAGTTAGCGTAGGTATATGCTTCGGTAATTGTTTGCGATAGCGACTGAGTATTGAGGGGTGGTGCGCCTTTAGTGGGGCGGTGTTGAATAGCGATCGCGCCTGTAATTATATTAGGTGTCTTTTGTA
>JAPJOW010000154.1 GCA_030826005.1 Aliterella sp. RAGGC_92 | reverse complement strand
GACGGTAAACCGACAAATTGGGTAGCGGCAATTATTGTAATTTGCTTGTGGTTTTTATTGGGAATTGGGGCGGTAGTATGGCTAAAAGCTACATTTGGCTGATTAAATTTTTTACAAACACGCTCCAGATTTTATGTCAATCAAAAAAACTCTTTCTATCGGTTTACTTGTCTTTATCCCGATTTCAATTGCTGCGGAGTATTTGCACTGGGGTACGCTGACAGTATTTATTACTTCGGGAATTGCGATCGTCCCATTGGCGATATGGTTAAGTACGGCAACTGAAGAAGTTGCGGTTGTCGCGGGTTCATCTATTGGGGCGCTGTTAAATGCTGTATTTGGCAATGCTACAGAATTAATCATTGCTCTAGTTGCCCTTAAAGCAGGCTTGGTAGACATTGTAAAAGCAAGTATTACCGGGACTATTATTAGTAATTTGTTGCTGGTAATGGGGCTGTCGATGCTTCTGGGGGGCTTGCGTTATAAAGAGCAAGAATTTCAGCCCATTGTCGCGCGGGTAAATGGTTCGTCGATGACGTTGGCGGTTACAGCGATCGTTTTGCCTACAACTGTAATTTATACTTCTAATGGTGTTGAGGATTTAGCCATTCGCAATCTTTCAATTACCGTCGCTGTTGTATTGATGATTGTTTATGCCTTAACTCTGCTATTTTCCTTGAAAACTCACAGCTACCTTTACGAGGTGGGATTGGTAGAATTAGAAGGAGAACTACAACCTGGCGCAATCGAAGTTCCTGCTCATAAGCCTAACTTGACACTCTGGATTGGCGTATTAGTTATTGCTACTTTGGCGGTTGCTTTTGAATCAGAAATCTTTGTAGGTGTGGTGGAAGAAGCTACAAAAGGATTGGGTTTGACTCCATTATTTACCGGGGTAATTCTTTTACCTTTAGTTGGCGGTGCTGCGGAATACGTTACGGCGGTAAGCGTGGCAATTAAAAATAATATGGATTTATCTGTTTCCGTTGCAATGGGATCTAGCTTGTTAGTGGCGCTATTAGTTGCACCTATTTTAGTTTTAGTAGGAGTTGCGACAGGTCAACCGATGGATCTAAATTTTAATCCGTTTGAAGTGGTTGCGGTTGCGGTTGCGGTTGCGGTTGCTAACTTAATTAGTTTAGATGGACGTTCTAATTGGTTAGAAGGAACTTTACTGCTTGCAACTTATGTAGTTTTGGGCGCGGCTTTTTACTTTCACCCTGCTTAATTAAAGCATGACAGGCTCTTTAGCCTGTAAACTAAATCATTTTATAAAAAAACTTTATGACAACTACAGATTTTCTCAGCCATCTTAACCCCAGCCAACGTCAAGCGGTAGAACATTATTGCGGTGCTTTATTGGTAGTTGCGGGTGCGGGTTCGGGTAAAACTAGAGCGCTTACTTATCGCATTTCTAATTTAATTTTAAAACACAGGGTAGATCCCGAAAATATCCTAGCGGTTACTTTTACCAATAAAGCCGCGCGAGAGATGAAAGATCGGATTCAAAAGTTATTTGCCGAACAATTGGCAATTACTAATCATGGTAAGCCTTTAGAGCAGTTGCCGCCAGTTCAACAAGTTCAATTGCGATCGCACGTTTACAAAGAATACATCAAAAACCTTTGGGTGGGTACGTTTCACAGCCTTTTGTCTCGCATCTTGCGCTACGACATTGAAAAGTATCAAGATGAAAAAGGGCGTAAATGGAATCGTAATTTTTCTATTTTTGATGAATCGGACGCGCAAGGATTAGTTAAAGAAATTGTGGTTAGAAAGCTCAACTTAGATGATAAAAAGTTTGAGCCGCGTTCGGTTCGCTACGCTATTAGTAACGCCAAAAACAAAGGAATTACCCCCCAAGAATTTGAAAAAGATCAACCAAATTATCGCGGGCGAGTAATTGCCGAAGTTTACGGTCACTATCAAGATAGATTAGCGGAAAATAATGCTTTAGATTTTGACGATTTAATTTTAATTCCCGTTAAGTTATTCGAGCAAAACGAGCAAGTTTTAAGTTATTGGCATAGAAAGTTTAGACATATTTTAGTTGACGAGTATCAAGATACAAATAGGATTCAATACGATTTAATTCGGCTTTTAGTTACTAATGGCGAAACCAATAAAAACCAATGGAATTGGCAAAATCGTTCGGTATTTGTAGTAGGCGATGCCGATCAATCTATTTACAGTTTCCGCATGGCAGACTTTACAATTTTGCTAGAGTTTCAAAACAATTTTGGCGATGGTTTGCCCGATGACGATACGCGCACGATGGTGAAGTTAGAAGAAAATTATCGCTCTAGAGACAACATTTTAGAAGCAGCTAACGAACTAATTTCTAATAATACCCAACGCATTGATAAAGTTCTTAAACCTACTAGAGGTGCGGGAGAACAAATTTATATTTACAGGGCGGAAGATGAAACAGTCGAAGCAGATTTTGTAGTCAATCAAATTCGCACTTTAGAAAATAAAAACAGCGAACTTCACTGGGGTAGTTTTGCTATTTTGTATCGAACGAACGCCCAATCTCGTCCTTTTGAAGACTTGCTAGTACGGCGGGGGATTCCTTATACAATTGTCGGTGGTTTGAAGTTCTACGATCGCAAAGAAATTAAAGATATATTGGGATACTTAAGAGCGATCGCAAATCCAGCAGATACGGTAAGTTTATTGCGTGTAATCAATACACCCCGGCGCGGAATTGGTAAAGCGACGATAGATAATCTCGTTAAAGCTTCCCAAGAACTAGGTTTACCATTATGGGAAATATTGAGCGATGAAACTTCTGTTAATACTCTAGCTGGACGTTCTGCTAAAGGTGTAAATAGTTTTGCGCGGATAATTAGCACTTGGATTGAACAAGTAGAAACTGCTTCGCCATCGGAAATTGTACAAGGAGTTTTAGAAGAATCAGGTTATGTTAAAGACTTACAAAATCAAGGTACAGATGAAAGTGCGGAAAGATTAGCAAACGTCCAAGAACTTTATAACGCTGTAAGGCAATTTGAAGAAGAAACAGAAGAACCAAATCTTGGATCTTTTCTTGCAAGTACGGCTTTAACTTCTGACTTAGATAACTTAAAAGAAGGACAAACCGCCGTTTCTTTATTAACCTTACACGCTTCAAAAGGTTTAGAATTTCCAGTAGTATTTTTAGTAGGATTAGAACAAGGTTTATTTCCTAACTTCCGTTCGCTAAACGATCCGGCATCACTGGAAGAAGAAAGACGTTTATGTTACGTTGGCATAACTCGCGCTGAAGAAAGATTATACATTTCTCATGCCCGCGAACGTCGCTTGTATGGAAACCGGGAAAGCGCAATACCATCGCAATTTTTAGCTGAGTTACCAGAAGAATTAATAGCCGCAAAACAGCAAACGCGAGTTACAAAACAGCCATCAATTGGGTTATCGCAAAGTCCGCGTACTGGTTCTACAAATCAAACTTGGCAAGTAGGCGATCGCATTTTACATAAAAGCTTCGGAATTGGAGAGATTACGCATATTTTAGGCTCTGGGAATAAGATATCACTTGCGATCGCATTTCCGAGTCTCAATCAAAAGAAAATTATCGATCCAAGAATTGCTCAATTAGAAAAAGTAACTTAAACATACGAAGACAAGCCTGTTTATTCAGAGAGTACGCTGAAAAATACAAAGGTGGCGGATTAAAGTGTTTTAATAAACGCTATCAATTCTTATTTAAAAACTTATGGTGTTAACATTACCTGTTGTTATTGATTTATTCGCTGGGGCTGGGGGGTTCGGTTTAGGATTTGAAATGGCAGGTTTTTCTGTTCCATTGTCGGTCGAAATTGATGTTTGGGCTTGTGACACCCTCCGCTATAACCGTCCTAATATGAATGTTGTTCAACATAATATATGTGATATAAACACTGATGATAGAATTAAAGAAATTTGTTCTATTGAGCCAGATATTATTATTGGTGGGCCTCCGTGTCAAGGTTTCAGTATTGCTGGATATGCTCAAAAAGATCCTAAAGATCCCAGAAATAGTCTATTTCTTAATTTTGCTCAATGGATAAATTGTCTTAAACCTAAAGCTTTTATAATGGAGAATGTTAAAGGCTTACTTTCTCGTAAAAACGCCGAAGGTGAAAAAGTTATAAACATTATTAAAAAGACCTTTGAAGACATTGGATATTTTGTTGAAATATGGCTACTCAATTCTGCTGAATATGGTATACCACAAATTAGAGAACGTGTATTTATTGTTGGAAACAACATAGGTAAAATATTGGAAACTCCTTTAAAAACACATAGTATAAACTTTTTAGATATCCCCGATTTTCAATCATCATCCCTTGAAAGTATAGGCTTACTTCCTTCTCTTAGCTTATGGGATGCTATTTCAGATTTACCACCACTTAATGCCTGTGAAGGTAAAGAAGAACAATCTTATATTTCATCACCTCAAAATGCCTATCAAAACTGGATTAGGAATAGCAGTCGGTTACTTTACAATCATGTTGCAATGGAACATTCCAAAAGAGTTGTAGAACGATTTAAACAGATCAAATGGGGTGAATCTAGTTCGGACGTACCAATAGATTATAGTGCTAGACGGCGTAATGGAAATGGGGAGTTATCTATGATAAGTTACGATCAAAACAACCGTCGTTTGTATCCCTATAAGCCATCGCATACCATAGCAGCATCATTTTATGCTAATTTTGTTCATCCTTTTCAGAATCGTAATTTAACAGCTAGAGAAGGGGCGCGTATTCAATCTTTTCCTGATAACTATCGTTTTTTAGGAAAGAAAACTGTTGTTTCTCATAAGTTACTCCACCGAGAAAAAAGATTCAATGAACAATTTTTGTGCCAGTATAATCAAGTAGGTAATGCTGTACCACCAATTCTTGCTAAAGCAATTGCACTTCATCTTAAAGAACAACTAAAGCTATGCCCGTAAGCTCTAGAAATCCTCTAGTTCACGGTTCTAATCTTGAACAAAAGGAAAATCATCGTACAAAATACAGAGATGCTGATAGTAAAAGATATCTGAGCGAGATTAGGGTTGAGTACAACAAGTGGAAATTAGCAAACTCGCAACTGGTTGGGCCAACAGCAACACCTACTAACAAGGATGATGAAGTCATTTTCAAAAGAATAGAACTTCTCTCGGAATATAAAGACTTTTTAGATGCACGGCATTATGCTGAGAAATTTGATTCTAGATCCAATCTTCATTCAAGTGTACTGGAAGAATTTCTCTATTATTTATTCAGGGATTTAGCGAAAGACTTTGGTGAAAATGCTTTGATTGGTAAATCACATACATTTAAAGACATCTTTTTTGTGCCTCCCACATATTCTGAAATGCTTAAGCGCCCATATGCTCGTATAGAAAAAAAAGATCATGACTTTGTAATTGGCGCAACTATTCAAGCCTCTTTTGAATCAGCAATCCCACCAGAGCTAGATGAAAATCCTGGAGAAATACTAGAGGTCTTGAAAGAAGAACCAGAAAGCTACTCAGAAGTTACAGTTACCGGTAATACCGAAACCCACATTTTTGATATTCCAATCATTGCTATTGAATGTAAGACCTATCTTGACAAAACTATGCTCGAAGGCTCATCAAGAGCAGCAGAGGAGTTAAAAGCACGAAATCCAAATAGTTTGTATATCGTGGTTATGGAGTGGATTAAGCTAACTAATGATGTCAATCTGAGAAAGTATAAAGTAGATCAAATCTATGTGCTACGTCAGCAAAAAAATACCGATCGAGAGTTTAGATATGAAGAATCGTACATAAAAAACTCAATCAATTCAATTGTAGTTCAACACTTATTTCATAAAGTACGCAAACATCTAACAACGGAATGGACTGGCGGAGTAGAACATGGCATAAAGCGTGGATGGCTGATTGATGATTAGCTATAAGTGAACAACAAATAAAAATGTCGATCGACTAAAAAACTCTCTGTACGATTTTGAAATTGTTGTATTCATCAAGCCAAAATTTTTTAATTAGTAAAACTATCAGACTTTCGCCATTTGTAGCACAAATCCCGGTAATTCTGGATCTCCGCTCACAGATTCAGGATTATCTAATATTTCTGTTTCCCGATTAGGACGATAAATATAAACTTTACGCTGTTGGCGATCAATTAACCAACCCAATGATGCACCATTATCTATATATTCCTGCATTTTGGCTTGTAAGCTTCTCAGCGTATCGGTTTTTGAGCGTAATTCAATGGCAAAATCTGGGCAAATTGGCGCAAAAGAGGCTTTTTGCTGTTCGGTTAAAGCATTCCAGCGTTCTAGCTTAATCCACGAAGTGTCAGGAGAGCGGATTGCACCATTGGGTAAAGTAAAGCCAGAACTAGAGTCAAAAGTTTCGCCTGTACCATCTTTATCTGCCCAGTTTCCAACTTGTAAAGCAATTCTACCATTGCGATTACCCGTATCAGAAAAAGTTGGCGGCATAACAATTACGTCTCCATTAGCGGTACGCTCAATGCGTAAATCTCGATTTGTTTGACAAAATTCATAAAACTGTTCTGTCGTCATCGATTCGCTTCCGGGAAGAATTACCGATAGCAAAGTGCTTTCGCTTTGGATGAGTAATGTAGTCATGCTTTATCCATAGTAAGTACAGACTACTTAAAGTTTATCTAGTAAAATAGGTAATGATTAGGGTGGCACAACTAGAGAAACGCTATGTTTGCGATCGTTTCCCCCGAAAAAATCCATTTACCACCTGGAAGCTTGTTGCGAATACCTGCAACTTGGGAAAACTATCAAAAATTGTGTCAGCAACGCGGCGATAATTCCATTCCTCGTATCAAGTATCGCAATGGAGAAGTTTTATTAATATCTCCACTTCCTAAACATGGACGGGATGCTAGTTTGATTGCTGATATTATCAAAGTTCTACTTGACTGCAACAAACTCGAATACGATTCTTTTACACCTGTAACAATGGAACTTCCCGCAGAAAGTGGTATTGAGCCAGACTACTGTTTTTATATTAATAACTGGGAAGCATCTTCAGGCAAAGATCGGATTGGTTGGCGTGTCGATCCTCCCCCAGATTTGGTGCTAGAAATAGATGTTACAAGTTACACAGAGATACATGATTATCTACCTTATCGCGTTCCTGAAGTGTGGCTATTTCGGCAAGATAAGTTAGTTATTTGTCAGTTACAAGAAACCGCATATTTGCCAAAACCTCACAGTCGATATTTTCCTGAAATTAATCTCCAAGAGCTAGTTCTCAAATACAGACAAATTGCCTACGATCGCAATACAAGTACCGCAATTCGTCAACTAAGGCAAGAGTTAGCTTGACACTAATTATTTTTTGCTAATAATGCCGTACCATAAGCGGCGGCGGTATGGATGGGAGAAAGCATTGGAACTTGCAGATAAAACCCGCGTATCCTCGTCCAAACGGCATTTTTTGCCCCACCACCCGCCGTATAAACGCAAGTTAGTTTATCCGCGCCTAATTGTTGCAAAAGCTCGTAGCCTTTAGCTTCAATTCGCGCCATACTCTCCAGCAAACCATGCAAAAACTCTACATCGCTATCTGGGCGTGGTTCTAGTCGTGGTGGTAATAAAGGATCGTTAATCGGAAAGCGATCGCCTATTTTTAATAAGGGATAATAATCAAGGTTGCTTGTATCTGCCTCTATTTGGCTGCTGAGGCTTGCTAACTCTGCATCGGTGAAAAAATGCTTTAACACCGCACCACCTGTATTAGAAGCACCACCAGTTAGCCACAAATCCCCCAATCGATGGCTATAAATTCCAAATTCTGCATTGTCTACGCGAGTACGGCTTAATAGTTTAAGTACCAGCGTAGAACCTAAAGAAGTCACCGCTTCCCCAGGCTTTTTAGCGCCACTAGCCAAAAATGCCGCAATACTATCGGTTGTACCCGCACAAACTACGCAATCGTTCCGCAACCCCAAAGCTGCTGTAACTTCGCCTATGGGCGTACCAGGGGCTAAAACTTCAGGCAATAATGGCATTACAGGTAAATCCGTTAACCAAGTTGGATAAGCTAACTTTTCTACGTCATAACCGAGCTTCAAAGCGTTGTGATAATCGCTAATTCCTAATTTGCCATGCAATAAATAAGCCAAATAATCGGCTTGATGGAGCAAATATCGCCCTTGGTTAAAAAAGGGTTGTTCGCTCATCCACAGCAGTTTAGCGAGACTAGAAGTGGCGCTGAGGACAATATTGTTAGCAGGTGCGATCGCTTTCAATCTCTCTAATACTCCAACCCCGCGCCCATCGTTGTACAACAAGGGTATATTTATAACGTTTCCCCGTTCATCGCAGAGCATGACAGTGGAGGAAGTACCATTAATCGCGATCGCTTTTATTTGAGTGCGTAACTCGTAAGGTAGCCGTGCAATCAGGTTAAACAAAGTCTTTTCCCACATACCAGCCCAAAATTCCGGCGGTACTATTTCAAAAACTTGCTCAACTTCTGCCTTAATAATACTAGCTTCATCAATTACAACTGCTCTTGCGCCCGATGTTCCGAAGTCTATACCCAGGTAAAAATTCATCTTTTGTTACAAAATATTTCTCTATTTGGGCAATGTAGCCGAAAGTAAGGAACGATCTATAAAAGTGAAATCCGTTCGTATAGTGAGGGTTTAAACCATGTCTTCTATATCCGATATCCAAATCTATGCAGCGCTACTTGTTGCATTAATTCCCGGAGTTTTGGCTTTGCGCTTGTCAACGGAACTTTATAAGTAAAGTTGAACTAAAAGCAATTTTCTAGGTGAAGGGCAATTGTTAAAACCTTTTACCCTTCACCTCCAACTAATTTTAAACAGATGTCAGCCCAGCTAAAAGCTTTCCGTTGTTCCTTTTTAGACTTTGTAGACGATCCATTTTATGTCAGCGAACTAGAGAGCGTTCGTTATATTGCGGATGGTTTGTTAGTTATCGAAAATGGTTTAGTTAAAGAACTAGGCGATTATGAGAGTTTACAGGCTAAATATGTAGGAATTGAAATTGTTTCCTATCCTGGAATGCTGATTATGCCAGGGTTTATCGATACTCATATTCATTTCCCGCAGACAGAAGCGATCGCATCTTACGGCGAACAACTGCTCGAATGGTTGCATAAGTATATCTTTCCCACCGAAAGAAAGTTTCAAGAATTTGCCTACGCTCAAAAAATAGCAGCAATTTTCCTCGATGAATTACTCAAAAACGGTACAACTACAGCGTTAGTATTTGCTGCGGTATATCCTGAATCAGTGGAAGCTTTTTTTACTGAAGCAAGCCGTCGGAAGTTGAGAGCGATTTCTGGTAAAGTAATGATGGATAGAAATGCTCCCGATTATCTAACCGATACCCCCGAAACTTCTTACCAGCAAAGCAAGCAATTAATTGAAAAATGGCACAAAAACGGACGTTTACTTTATGCTGTAACTCCTCGTTTTGCCATAACTTCCAGCGTTGAACAATTAAGGGTAGCAAATCAACTACTAGATGAATTTCCCGATGTTTATTTGCATACTCATTTATCTGAGAATGTAGACGAAATTGCTTTTGTTAACCAGCTTTTCCCCGAAAATGAGGGTTATTTAGATGTATACGATCGCGCGGGGTTAGTGAGAAACCGCTCTATCTTTGCTCATGGCGTGCATTTAACCGATGCTGAATTTGCGCGATTGTCTGAAGCTAATAGTGCGATTACTTTTTGTCCAACTTCCAATTTATTTTTAGGTAGCGGATTATTTAAGATAGAACAAGCCAAGTCTAAAGAACATCCCGTTAAATTAGGTTTAGGTACAGATGTAGGCGCGGGTACGAGTTTTTCGTTGCTGCAAACGGCGGGAGAAGCTTACAAAGTCGCTCAACTGCGAAAGCAAAAACTATCTCCTTTTCAAGCTTTGTTTTTAGCTACATTAGGCGGCGCAAGAGCATTAGGACTAGAAGACAAAATCGGCAACTTTGAAGCGGGGAAAGAAGCCGACTTTATAGTTATAGATCCAAGATCCACAGAACTTTTAGCCTTTCGTAACAGTGAAGCCACCACAACCTTAGAGGAATTAGCAGCAAAAGTATTTACTTTAATGGTAGTGGGAAGCGATCGC
>JAPJOW010000153.1 GCA_030826005.1 Aliterella sp. RAGGC_92 | reverse complement strand
GTATAATATTATTGCCGACAATATTTTACTAAAGGCTAAAAATAATGTTACTAAAATTCATAGTTTTTACATTAATTGCCTTAAATCCTTTTGTATGCAGCGCTGCTTTTAGCGATAGTTTGCGGCAGCAAAAACATCCGCCTTTACAAGCGGCTTCAAAATCTAATTTTGTTAACCTTAATTGCTTTATGAAGACAACAAGCGGTAGGGTTATAGACCTTAGTAAATTGTGCGATCGCGTCCCTAAAACTCTCTCAAAAACTAAACTAGCTACCTCTAACCAGTACAATTACCAAAAAGTTGAAAACTTTAATCGTAAAGTATATGGGGACTAACTAGACCAATAAATATATGTTTAAAAACTAGAGTTTGTTAATATAACCCGTTGTTCCCTACCTAGTAAAGTGGGGATATTTCTATCAGCGATCTAAGTTAGAAACCTCGATAAACTTTAATAAAAATTACAAACTTTCTAAAGCAACAATTACTTTTAGATATTCACTTATCCTGGTTTGCTCCCAATAAATCGTTTTAGCTTGTTGATAATCGGCAATTGCTTGCGATCGCTTACCTAAACTGCTATAAACCTTAGCGCGGTTAACATAACCGTAAGCATCGCCAGAATTAACTATAATTGCTTCATCAAGGTTTTGCATTGCTCCTTGAATATCTCCAAGTTTGTAGAGCGCAAATCCACGATTGCTATAACCTGTTGCTTGTTCGGGATAACTTTCGATAGCTTGCGTGTAGTCTTCTATTGCGCCATTAATATCTCCTAAAGCCTCCCGTAAGTTACCACGACTATTGTAGAGATAAGTGAAACCAGGGTTAGTCTGCAATGCTTTTGTATAATCATCGATAGCTGCTTGATAGTTTCCCAGTTTGCGGTAGATATCACCCCGGTGAGTATAAGCCATATCATACTGAGGATTGAAATTTACTACTTGGGTAAAAGCTGCGATCGCTCCCTTGTAATCATTTTGTGTCAGCTTTTGCAGTCCTTGGTTGTATAACTGAAAAGCCGCGCGTTCGTTACTGGTGAGGAAGCGAAATTGTCCTGGCGGTGTACCCCTTGTACCCATATTCATACCCTCCATGTGCGTTGAGGGATGACTTTGTGCTAGTACAGGCATTTCAAGTGCGATCGCAGTTATGCAACCTAAAATAGCTACTATTTCTATGGCGATTGTTTTGTAAATAGTTTGCATAACTATAACTTGGTAGTTTTAGGGGATCTGAAATAAAAAAGCTGAATGCAGGCTAAAACTTAATTAAAGAATTTTAGCCCTAACATTTACTGAAGTAATTACAAGTAATCGGGATACTGATCGAGATTCATACAGGGTTCTGGGAATTTTAAACTGTTGTCGTACTCCCAAGGTTTAATCTCTTTACCGCTACTATCAAAGGGAATTTTGAAGCGAGGAGCGCTATTAATAGGATCGTCTCCACCATCGCCAACTTCAAATTGGGTCATCATGTCGTGGTCTTCATGTACTGTATTGTGACAGTGCATCATGTACCTACCCTGGTGCGGCCCATACCTGCCAATCACTTCTAACCTTTCATTCGGCCCAAGGTAAAAAACATCCTTCCAGCCTTTTTCGTAATCAGCAACAAGATCCGCCCGACCGTTGCGAGTGATGATTTGTTGATCGATTAGATGAACGTGTACGGGATGAAACCAACCACCACTATTGTTGACAACCTCCCAAACCTCAATTCCATCCAAATCGGGATTGGCATCAACTCGGTCTTTGTCCCAAACCTTACCATCGATCGCAAACAAACTATTGGTTCGTTCAAACTTCCAAGATTTACGGTGTGCGTCTTTGATTTCTTGTTCTGTGTATAGTTTAACTGGACGAATCGTGCTTTTGGTTGCACTGTTTTGACCAAGCAGGGACTCTATTCCATCGGGATCGGGGGTTGCTGTAGCGTTGAGACTTGGATCGACATCAAAACGCATAATTATATGGGTATTATCGTATTTGACATTACCCGGCACGTCGAGATTTTTTAGCGTTACCTGCTGAATGCCACTGCTATTTTTATACTTAGAAAAGTCAATAATCACGTCGTAGCGCTCTGCCATTCCAATCCGAAAGTTTTTCACTGGCGAGGCATAAGTTTTCAAGCCTGCATCAGTGCCAATTACGTAGATCGGATCGCCGTTGCTAAGTGAAAGCCCGTAAGAGCGCGAGATCGATCCGTTTAAGATGCGGAAGCGATACTTGCGGGGTGCTACCTTCATTTTTGGCCATGCTACACCATTGACAGTAATGACATCACCCATTACCTCTTTTTGACCGTTATCATCAAAAACGACTGCGCCACTCCTAGAAAATTGCTTGTCGTGAATCATTAATGGCACATCGCGATCGCCTTTAGGCAGGGGTAAACTATCTTCAAAGCTATCTTGGACGAGGTAAAAAGCCGCTAATCCTTGATACACATTAAATGCAGTTTTACCAACGGCGTGATCGTGATACCACAAAGTCGCCGCGCGATCGTTTGGATAAACATAATCTTTATAGTTACCTGGTGCTGTCAAATCTTCCGCATAGCCATCGTACTGAGGCAAAGCTGCCATGCCGTGCAAGTGTACCGTAAAGGGATTACCCGCCGGCAGCTTATTGATATGGCGAACAACCGATCGCCGCCCCCGGCGCTGTTTGATTGTGGAACCGGGAAATGTACCGTTATATCCCCAAACTGTACTCGTATAACCGGGGATTATAACTTGCTTACCAGGTTTTTGGACAACGACGTAGTAATCTGTACCCTCAAAGCTTTGGTTGCCATTACTACCAGAAACGTTATCAGAGGCTACAGGTCGCAGTACCGGGGGAATTTTAAAATCCAGTGTAAAAGGCTTTGTAACTGGACTACCCGCCGTGCCTGCATAGCCGCGCTCTTGGAGTGATAAAGGTAGGAGCATCGAGCCACCCGCGATCGCTCCTAATTTAAGTAAATTTCGTCTGCTGATGCTCATTTTCTCGTCTTCCTGGATAAATAGTGTTTAATCTAAATTTGTGTAACTATTGTTTGCATTCTTTTTTTGTGCTGCTAATAAGCCAAATAAAGACTTGCAAGTATTAAATTTTCAGCTTGATATTTTATGTAGTTAATCTTGAACAAAGTAGAGTCAACGCATTACTAGAGCAACTGTTACCAATAGACCTCTAGCTTAAGTCTAAAAAGTTTTTTCTTTAGTCGGCTTGAGCCGACTTTAGCTATAAGATCGGGGTTTCAACCTTAGGCGGGCTAGGGGGCTTTTGCAAGATGTTTAATATTCCAGAATGTAAGATTGATTAGGGGGACAAATAATATTTGTCCCCTGATATCTTCTAAATAACTATGCAATGCCCTTACTGTCTGGTTTTTTGGACGGTATCACTCTCCACTAAATCCTCTAGTCTTGGGACACTTTGCCCGAAACGGAGAATAAGTCTGTGTAGGCGATTGTCCTCACTACTGTCCCACCCCTGCCTGTAAGTTCTTCGACCTTGAAGAAATTTTGGTATCCTGACCGATGGACAAGGGGGTCAACGGCAATAGGACTACCTTTTATTGTGTGATCGGTATTAGGATTGCCAACATACCTACCACTGATTACCGGATCGAGGGAATTTGAGTTAGTGTCAAAATTGTCCCAGGTTAGCCAGGGTTTTCCAATTGGATTTGTAACTCCGTTTCTGCCCCCTGCCGCTCTAAGGCTACCGAAATCACACACTGTTACTAGAGAAGGCGCACAACCAAAGTCTTCAGTGAAATTGATCGTAGCTGGCTTTCTGGGGTCTCTCGTCGTTGCTTGTAATTCTTTTTTTCCGTAGGGATAGGTGATCCGATACCATCTATTGGTTGTCAAGCCTCCGTTAATCCGAATGCGAGTGCGGTTAAAAACAATCTGATCGCCATCGACAGGATCGCCATTACCAAAGGCGGCTTCGGTTGCCAGCACTAACAAGGCTCTAAAACCACCCGTAGCTGTCGTCGCCTCTGCTTCGGCAGTCCACCAAAATGCCTCGTCTGAAAAGTTATCTGGAAAAGCGGCTTCTACGGTAGGGTCTGGTAACGGCGCAGGTATACAAAGCGGGTCAAGCGTATCTAAACACAAGTCTAATTTCAAGCCTGATTTGTCTTTATACCATTGCGGGAAACCGCCTTGTGTTAGTGGATAACCAGTCTCCGGCGAATTATTTACATCATTGTAATCTCTATTGCGATCGTAATCATCCAGTTCTGCAAAAGCTGGCATCACCGCCGCACCGATCGCCAGGGCTATACTTGCAATCCCAATAGAGACAAATTTTATACTTTTCATGATTTACTCTCCTCCTAATAGCTTTTGCAACTATGTTTTCATTTACTGATTCAAATCTTGCTCTAATCTCAAGCGCTGCGTAATTTCACTTACAAGTGTAAGCTTTTAAAGTATAAAATTAACCATAAAATAAATAAGATTGTGTAAAGTTCAAAGATTTGACTTGGCAATAAACGCAGTTTTGCTTTCGATCTAAGGTGAGAGTGCCGTTGTGAGACTCTCTCTAGTAGACCAATAATGTTTATTAAGTGTATTTACCGATTAAATTGCTTTGCTTACCTGTGGCAGGCTGTAGTAGCTAGTAAATTCACTTAACTCCAGGATTCACCACCTAAGTAAATTTACGGCAATAGTTTTATAAGAGCTTTCTTATGTTTGGAGACGATAACCCATGCCTCTAACAGTTACGATCGCATCCTCGCCTAGTTTCTTACGCAAGTACCCTACATAAACGTTGACAATATTAGTGTCAGGACTGTAATCGTAGCCCCAAACATTGTCGAGAAGCTGTTCGCGGCTCAAGACTTGCCCTGGATGGCGCAAAAAAGTTTCCAGCATGATAAATTCGCGGGCTGATAAATCGAGAATGCGATCGCCTACTCGCGCTTGACGCGAGTGCAAATTAAGTACAATACTGCCTACTACTAGCAACATTTCCTCTTTGCCTTTGGGTGAGACATTAGGTCGCAACCGTAACCGTATCCGCGCTAGTAGTTCGTCAAGGTGAAAAGGCTTAGTCATATAGTCGTCCGCCCCACCCTGTAGACCTGTAACTTTATCGTCTAGGTCATCACGAGCGGTGAGGATAATAATCGGCAGTTGTTCGCCCCGACCGCGCAATTCCTCTAACACTACCCAGCCGTCTTTGCCCGGAAGACCAATATCAAGGAGTAGCAGATCGAAATTTTTACTATCCGCCATCTGCGCTGCCTCATGACCATTTTTGGCAACAGCAGTAGTAAAACCATTAGCTCGTAAACCTCTTTCGATAAAAGTGGCAATACGCGGTTCGTCTTCTGCAACCAAAATTCGTTTCATTTAGATAAAACCTATTGAGGGGGTTCGAGGGGAATAATAATTGTGAAAGTAGACCCACCACCGGGTCGGCTAACAAGTTCCATATAACCGCCGTGAGCAACTGCGATCGCTTTAACAATCGATAATCCCAAACCAGCGCCTTCGGAGCGACGGTAATTATCAGTCGCACGGGCAAAACGTTGAAAAACCCGCTCTTGATCGGCAAGGGCAATACCTTCTCCCGTGTCGCGCACCCAAAAACGAACGCTACCATTAACGATTTCTGAACCAATGGCGATCGTATCCCCGTCGGTTGTATGTTGGGTGGCATTTTGAGCCAGGTTAATTACAGCTTGAGTGAGTCGATAGCGATCTGCCACAATGTAGCCTGAAGCTTTACAATCTAAATCCCAATTGCGATCGGCTAAAGCTTTGACTTTTATTCGCATTTCCTCGGTCAGCAAGTCAACGTCTACAATGTCTAAAGTTAAAAAGTTTGGTTGCTCTGCTTTTGCTAGTAGTAATAGATCGCTCACAAAGCGATTCATGCGCTCCAACTCATCATTAATTATGTCTACCGTTTCCTGTCGCTGTTGAGGGTCGTCATTTAGTAGTTCTAAATAGCCGCGAATGATGGTGATTGGCGTTCGCAATTCATGACCTGCATCATTTATAAAGTCTCGTTGACTGGTGAAGGCAGCTTGCAAGCGGTCTAGCATCTGGTTAAATGTTATTGTTAGTTCGGCAATTTCATCCGAACCTCTAACAAGGATGCGTTGAGTTAAGTCAGATTCGGTAATTAAACGAGTCGTCTCCGTCAATAAGCGCAAACGAGCCAGCACTTGTCCCGTTAATATCCAAGCTACCACCCCTCCTAACCCAGCTACGCAGAAAACAGCGATCGTTAATTGATTGACTTCCTGATATTCATCGGTAAGGAGATAAACAACTGCAATGACTCCGCGAGAAGTTTCCAGGTTTTTTGTTGACCCACTAGAATATCTCAGTACGACAGGTTCGCATTGATATAAAATTACGCTGTTTTTATATACTTCTTTACCTTTCTCCGGTTCAATTGCGTTAGCCCAAGATTTCATTACGTCGGTGTTGGGTTGCAAAGGTTCTGGCAGGTTTGTGGCACTCGATTTATAGAATTGCCCATCTACAAACGTCATAAAATACCTATTTTTCAGGCTAGATTCGCTCGACAAAAAGGTATCAAATATTGCCGCCATATCCTCTCTCAAAGGTTTATCCGTAGCAGGGTTTCGATTTTTAACTAAATGTCGAAGCTCCTCAATCTCATGAGAAATCGCCTTTTCGAGCGGATCTTCAAGATGAACAACCAGCACCTGACGGATTACCGCGATTGGTATGACTGCAAATAAGGCCATCAAGAGGATGTATGCAGCTAAGATGCGTGTTTGAAGTCTGGAAAACACTTTAATCCATGTCTGAGAATAGATGAATTGCATTACATCGCCGTTGCACTACATTATTTTGTTACTACACTTTGATTCCTTCGTTTTTCGGCTCGATACTCCTAAATCTAGTGTCCTAGGCTGGTTTCTGTCTAATAATGGCGAGCCTAAAATTTAATTTTGGTATAAATAATAACAATTTAGCTGTCGTTGTACTTTAATATAGTAAATTGCATTACTCAGTACTTAATAAAAATTTATATTTATTTAATGTAACTTTAAAAAAAACAAAACTTTTATGTTTTTATCATTAAGAACACCACAACCATACCCGTAGGAATGGAAACGAGCGTAGAGTTATAAGGTTTTGGCAAATTATAAATACGCCAATTATTTTTAAGTATTACTAATTGCGTTTCTCTCGCAATAAGAGGCAAAGGAGCGCTGAAGTTTACTCTAAAGTTGGTTTAAATAAGAGCGAGATTTTTCTAAAACCCACTGGCGCATGAAAGATACTAATAATCTTTGGAGGGTCTGCATTCCTGACCCCTCGATCTTCTGAAGCGAATCGTTTTCTTGATTAGCTAAATCCCACTTTTGATAAAAATGATTCAAGCTGCTAAATTCCCACTTCTCATTCCAGTAAGGTATAGAGTGAGCAATGTCTGATAATATAAAAGGTGGCTTGGGAATATAAGTAACTGCAACTGTTGGTTCGCAGTAAATAGTTTTACCCGCATAAATCACCGCTAGGCAAAAATCAATTTGCTCCCACTTATGCAGCAAAATTGCTTCATCGAGCAACCCAATCTGCTGAAAAATATCGCTCCGCACTAACATACAGTGGAACTCTATTAATTCGCACTTTTGCCTCCGCAATTGCGCCTGCACATCAGCTACCTGTTCGTTATCAAAGTACCGCTTTTCATGAATGCGTCGTTTGTACCGATCGCCATCAATTTCCAGGACAATATGGGCTTCTCCCCCAGCAAGATGTATGGTTTGCTGCTCAATGCCAACGCAAATTAGCGGGCCAACTACAGAAGCTCCAGTATCTTCCGCCGTCTGAATTAACTGATGCAGCCAGCCTGGTGAGACAATTACATCATTATTAATAAATAAAACGTACTTACTATTAACCTGCCTTAAACCAAGATTCCTGGCTTGATTAGGAAAAAGGTAGCAATCAGTCCGAATTAAGTGAAATCCCCTTATTTGGGCTTGGGATTCTAAATAGCGCCGAATTTTAGGCGGCGAACCACTATCTATATAAACTAATTTGAATGGCAAATTTGTATTGTTGTAAAGGCTTTCCAAAAAATCACAAGTACAGTTGAAATGTTCTCTTGATACGACAACGATAGTAACTTGCGGATTTGTCATTAGATAGCTCTCTACTTTCAAATAGAATAATTAAGCACTTATGTTTTTTGAAACATTTTCTTTCAAAACATTGTTTAAATTTTTTCTAGAAACTCAATTCTGTACTTAAGATGCAACAAGGAGTTATTTAAAAATCCTCCCGAATAAGTATTAGCGGCATAGAATTAACTACGGTTAAAGTTAGATTGGCGTTACAAGTTAAGTTTCTGTTGTAAAAAATATCTTAGAGGATGTCTGAAAAGGGGTAGTTTGGATCTTACGTTTCATGAGATCCAAACTACCCCCCCTTAAAAAGGGGGGAAAATATATATTACTCCCCCTTAAAAAGGGGGATTTAGGGGGATATAAATAATTGGCTACTAATAAAGAGACTTCTCAGACATCCTTTTAAACAGATCACAACTTTTTTTAAGTAAGTTTTTAGTTCTCGCGCCACTACTACATTGGTTGAAGTTTTTATTTTTGTTATATAAGCGATCGCACAACTACCTTGCTAGTTCCAAAACCCATTAATGCCCAAGTAAGCGTGATGGGTAAGATAAATTATTATTTTGATGGTTAAATATAAAATTTATAGCAGTAAATTATAAGAAAAATCTTATCTTACGAGCGATCGCTACTTAGGTAGATTGCCTGGTAGTAGGTTTGGTGGTTTTTAGGCTGGTAACGGATTGAGATAATTTTCGCTAGTTTTAAGCTTGCGATCGATAAAAGAATCAAAAATGGCAATAAAAAGCCATTTAACACGCTTTAGCTGTATTCAATACTTACTATAGTCACCTCACGAAGTCAATAGCGAACTTTGCTCGACTTGCAAATACTTCACTCAAACGGAGCTATAGTCACAGAATCGACGATCGTTGTTATTTTGTTTGCCTAAACATTAAAAAATTTACCAATTAATAGAGTTAGGTTTATTTGTATAACCAGCAAAGGTAATTTCTAAAATAGATAAATCGTCATCAAAAACTGTTTTTGAATTTAATGTTAGTAAATGATTTAGTATTTCATCAAGATTAAAATCTTCACGCTCGTATCTTTCTTGAAGCAAACTGACAAAAGAGTCAAAATCCCAGTTTCTACCACTTGCTGAATTAATCTCGTAAATCCCATCACTAAATATATAAAGGCTGCTAAATTCTTCTATTTGAGAAAAACCGTTTGCATATTTAGAATCGGGAAACATCCCCACCGGTACGCCCGCAGTTCTTAGTAATTTTATTTGACTGTTATTTGCATCATTTTTAGATAGCAATACCGCCGGGGGATGTCCGGCACTAGCGTATATTAATTGACGATTGACACGATTGTAAACTCCGTACCAAATTGTAAAATATTTGTTGTTGTGATAATTCATTTGAAATGTTTCATTAAGCGCGCTTAAAACTTGGTTTGGTTGATAGTAATTAAGGCGCGGAATAGCACGAGAACGGAGTAAATTTAGTACGGAAATAGAGGGCAAAGTAGCCCCCAAGCCATGCCCCGCCGTATCTAATAAATAAATTGCTAAATAATCTGAATCTAACCAATAGTAATCAAAACAATCGCCACCAAGTTTTTTGCAAGGAATAAAACGCGAATTAATAGTTAGAGGTTGATACATTGGAGTAGGTAACAGACTCCGCACATAATCAACAGCTTCGCTTAATTCTGTCTCTAAAATAAACTTTTGATTTTGCAGATCGCGGCTCATTTGATGCAATCTTAAACCTGCTCTGACTCGCGCTTTTAATTCATTTTGCTCAATTGGTTTAGTAATAAAATCATCCGCCCCAGAGTCTAAACCTTTAACAACATCTGCTACCGAATCTAAAGAAGTTAAAACAATAAAAAATGTAGTAGATAAATTAGGATTGGCTTTTACCTGACGGCAAACTTCTATCCCATCCATTCCCGGCATTAGCCAATCGCAAATAATCAAGGCGGGTTGCAATTGTTGCGCTTGTTCTAGCCCAGTTTCGCCATCGATAGCTGTAATTATTTGATAACCTTGTGCTTCTAAGATTTTTTTTAATGTTAGCTGTACTATTTGGTCATCATCAATAATTAATATTGTAAACATGAATAATATTGAAT
>JAPJOW010000152.1 GCA_030826005.1 Aliterella sp. RAGGC_92 | reverse complement strand
TGATTTTTTAGTTGTCGGCTTTCCCCAAGCGTTATAACGTGGTTGGGCTTCCTCAGTTAATGCAACTTCAAGATTGGGTAACGGCTGGACAATCACCACTACCTCGACCAAAGTATCTTTTAAATCAGTAGATGCTTGGATTTGCAAAATCCCATCTGCCCCAATTAGCGATCGCAACTTCATTGTTTCCATATTTGCATCTACTAACTTATAGTCAACGATTTTTCCCAATACTTTTATGCTAGTTATGCTATCACTCTTTCTTTTACTGCCGCCTTCTTAATTAGAAACGCTGTACAGATAACTCTACCCTGAAAAAGTCCTCCAATGTGGTTTAAGCAAGTTTATTTTTAGGGTAAATAAATCTAAAACTTGATGTTAAAGCTGTCAAAACTTTCAACTTTACTTGTGAAACTAGCAGTTTAAATAAGTTCTCCACCAGTTTTCCACTATTAAAGCTTATGCTCAAAACTCAGTTTGTTTTGTAGCTAGTTGGGCTAAATCCAGTCAGCCTAATTTTGATTTTCATTACTAAAACCTCACAATGAGCAATCATAGCGATCGCCAGTCATCAAAGCAAACTGCTAACCAGCAGGAGCGCGAAGAAAAAATACCCAAGCCGCCAAAAGGTGGAGAGCGCTTCAAATGGCTAGGCCCTAGCTTTTTGTGGATGCTATCTGCGGCAGGTTCGGGGGAATTGCTATTTACGCCCAGAATTGCTGCTCTTTACGGCTACTCTCTACTGTGGGCGCTACTTGCCGCCGTGATCCTAAAATGGTTTATTAACGGCGAGGTAGGGCGCTTTACAGTCTGCACGGGGTCAACAATTTTACAAGGCTTTAGCCAACTTCCTGGTCCGAAAAACTGGACGCTCTGGCTAATATTATTGCCGCAAGCGGTGGTAGCAGTTTCTACAGTCGCCGGACTTTCAGGCGCTGCTGCTACAGCCTTAGTTTTAATAACGGGGGGTTCGCTCCAGCTTTGGACGGTAATTATTATCACTGTTACAGCAGCAATTGTTTTACTTGGGCAATATAACATTGTCGAAAAAATTTCGTCTTATGTTGGTATTGCTCGTACCGTTGCAGTAGTAGCAGCGGCGATTTTTGTTTTTCCCAGCTTTCGCCAATTAGCGAATGGCATAGTCCCCCAAATTCCACAGAACGTACAGTACCAGGAAATTCTACCTTGGTTGGGTTTTATGCTGGCGGGGGCGGCGGGTTTGATGTGGTATTCCTATTGGGTAGAAGCAAGGGGTTATGGTGCTGCTAGCGTTGAGGGTAGAGAAAGCATAGATCCCAAGCAACTCGACCAAGGAGAGAAAAAAAAGCTGCAAGGCTGGATGAATCTAACGCTGATATCTAACACCTTAGCTGTAACTGGTGCGCTACTAGCAGCCCTGTCTTTCCTGATTCTTGGCGGTGAATTGCTGCGTCCGCAGGGACTCGTACCGCGAGAAAACCAGGTAGCGGAAACTTTGGGGCGGTTATTGGGCGATATTTGGGGACCGTTTGGTTTCTGGTTTATGATTGCGATCGTGTTTATTACCTTTTGCAGCACCGTTCTTTCTGTAGAAGACGGTTTTGGGAGGATGTTTGCCGATGGTACGCAGATTCTTTTCCAAGGATTTGGGGTACAAGGGCGTTGGACAAATGAAAAGTTCTTGCGGCGCTTCTATATTATCGTGCTATTGGTAGCCTTACCGATCGCCGTTTATCTCTTCTTCGGTCAACCTGTGGGCTTGCTGCAAACTGCGGGAGCAATTGAAGCTGCTCACATCCCGATTGTAACGGGACTGACTCTCTACCTAAATCATCGGATGTTACCAAAAGAACTGCGACCGTCAAAAATAATTTTTGGGGGAACGGTACTAGCGGGAATTTTCTTCGCTGTATTTGCCATTATTTACTTGCTTCAGTTGCTGGGATTTATTGGCGCGGCTAGCGCATCGGGTTGAAACCTATCATCTAGTTTGAGAGTAGCCTTGGGGCAGATTACTTAAATTCTCTCTAGGTTACGTCTAGTTTAGCTGAGTCAATTAATAGGAGTGAAATTAAATATGGCAAGCTTGCAAGGGCGACGCGAAGCTTTTGGTCAACCAGGACGAGAACCTCGTTGGACTCAGGGTAATAAAGATGGAGTAGGAACTGCCCAGGCAACTTCTTGTCGCATCTGGTTTACGCTCTCCAATGGCATTCTCAATGAAGTTTACTACCCCACTATCGATCGCCCCCAAATCCGAGATTTGCAATATTTGGTTAGCGATGGGAAAAGCTTTTTTCACGAAGAACGGCATCTGTACACAAGAACCGAACGCCTCGCCCCTGAAGTTCTAGGATATCGCATCATCAACTGGGACACCGAAGGACGCTACACCATCACCAAAGAAATTATTACCGATCCGCGAGATGCTTGTATTTTGCAACATACCAAACTCACAGGCGATCGCCAGCTATTAGCAAAACTCCGACTTTACGCGCTATGTGCGCCGCATTTGAGTATTGGTGGCGGCAACGATCGCGCTGCTGTCATAGAAGTAGCAGGACGGAAAATTTTAACTGCCCAAGAAGGTGATAACTGGTTAGCAATAGCAGCAACCGTTCCTTTTACGCGCGTTTCCTGCGGCTATGTTGGTGAAAGCGATGGTTGGACGGATCTCGCAGATAACTGGCAGATGGACTGGGAATTTGACCAGGCAAAAGCAGGGAACGTTGCCCTGACAGGTGAAATTGACGTGCAGAATCAGGAATTTACTCTAGGGCTGGCATTTGGTCGCCATCGTCACGATGCAGTGACAACTCTACTATTATCCCTAGACATTCCTTTTGAGGAACACAAATCGCGCTACATCAAGCAGTGGGAAGATGTTTGTGCCGAACGGCTACCCCTAGAAGCAATGTCAGGAGATGGCGGCAACCTCTACTACAGCAGTTTCAGCTTGTTAATGGCACATGAAGATAAAATTTATCCTGGGGCATTGATTGCCTCTCTATCAATTCCTTGGGGAGAAGCACACAGCGACAGTCAGCAGGGAGGTTATCACCTAGTTTGGCCCCGCGATATGGTCAACAGCGCGATCGCGCTTTTAGCTGCTGGACACACGGCAACTGCTTTAGAAGCAATGATCTATCTTGCTGCTAGCCAACAAGCAGATGGTGGTTTTGCCCAAAACTTTTGGATTAATGGCGACCCTTACTGGACTGGTATTCAACTCGATCAAGTTGCCTTCCCCATCCTGCTGGCGTGGCGACTCTATCGCCACAAAGCCCTACGCCAATTTGACCCCTACCCAATGGTAATGCGGGCAGCAGGGTATTTAATTCGTCACGGTCCCGCCACCCAACAAGAGCGATGGGAGGAAGCTAGCGGCTACTCTCCTTCAACCCTTGCCTCCAATATTGCCGCTTTGATTTGTGCGGCTACCTATGCCCGCGAGCGGGGAGATGAAAATACTGCTCAATTTATTGAAAAATATGCCGATTTTCTCGAAAGTCATATCGAAGCTTGGACGGTGACAACCGAAGGAACTTTAGTTGCTCAAATCAAACGTCACTACATCAGAATTAACCCTGTAGATATCCATAACCCACAACCGAATGAAGATCCAAATCAGGGGATGCTAAAGATCGCCAATCGTCCCCTTGGCAGTCAGGAGCAATTTCCGGCTAAAGAAATTGTCGATGCAGGCTTTCTAGAACTGGTGCGTTACGGTATTCGCCGACCTGATGACCCCGCGATCGTTGATTCTTTAAAAGTTGTGGATGCTGTTTTGAAAGTAGAAACGCCTGTTGGTTCCTGCTGGCATCGCTACAACCACGACGGCTACGGACAAAGGGAGGATGGCGGTGCTTTTATTACTGGAGGAAAAGGGCGCGCATGGCCTTTACTGACAGGAGAGCGCGGGCATTACGAACTAGCCGCAGGGCGAGATCCCCAGCCTTTCATTCAGGCAATGGAAGGGTTTGCTTCTGACACCGGATTGCTACCCGAACAAATTTGGGATGAGGCGGATCGCCCTAAAAATTATCTATATCTAGGAAAACCTACAGGTTCGGCTATGCCTTTGGCGTGGGCGCACGCCGAATACATCACGCTTTTGCGATCGGCTAGAGATGGCAGAGTGTTTGAGTGGATACCAGAAGTTGCCGCCCGATACCAAGGCGATCGCAACTCGCAGCGTTTTTTAGAAATCTGGAAATTTAACCGTCAAGTCTCTACTGTAAAACAAGGATACACGTTGCGGATTCAAGCGTTAGCTCCCTTTCGCTTGCGCTGGTCAAAAGATGACTGGCAGATGGTCGATGAAATTGACTCAACAGCAACGGCACTTGACATCGAATTTGTAGATATTTCGCTTGATTCTCAGCATTCATCTCCCATTTATTTCACCTTTTTCTGGACTGATTCCCAAACCTGGGAGAATCGCAACTATCAAGTTGCTGTTGTTAGTTAATTATCTAAATTATCACCTTATGACGATTGCAACCAAACCCTTTTCTAACCGTATTGCCGTTGTGTTTGACTTTGACGATACCCTTGTACCTGATACCGTCGATAGTTTATTAGCAAGTCTGGATATTGACGCTTTGAAGTTTCGTCAAGAACGAATGCAACCTTTAATTGACAATGGCTGGGATAAGATTCTTGCTCGATTCTACGCCTTGATTGAAGAATCAAAACGCCAAGGCAACAAGATCACAAAGGAATACATTACTAGGTTTGGCGAACAGTTACAGCCGTTCGATGGCGTGACACAACTGTTCGATCGCCTGCGACAAAGCGCCCATCAAATTAATCCTAAAGTAGAGGTTGAATTTTACCTAATTACTTGCGGCATGGTGGAGATTGCTCGCCATAATTGCATTGCTCCTTATTTTAAAGCAATGTGGGGATGTGAGTTCTCTTATGGCGAAGATGGCGGGATTGAGTTTTTGAAAAAAATCGTCACTCATACTGAAAAAACTCGCTATCTCTTCCAACTGGCAAAAGGAATTGAGCATCATCAAGATGACGGTCAAACTTTTGTTTATCGAGACTTACCCGCTAAGGAACTTCGTATTCCCCTGACGCAAGCGATCTATGTAGGCGATGGAGAGTCTGATATTCCCTGCTTTTCCTTGCTAAATCAAGAACAGGGTATAGCGATCGCTCTTTACAAAGATAGTAGTACGCCTGAAGAATGGGGACAGCAGTTAAAACTTACTCAAAGCCAGAGAGTTGCCAATCTCACACCTGTAGATTACAGCGAGAATTCCGAACTGATGCAAAGTCTCACGCTAGCTGTAGAGAGTATATGCAAACAAATTTCTCTACATCAGTTGAGCGTTGGCGAGTAATTAGACACGCATTGCTAAAACAAGAAGACATACAAATTTTCCTATGGCTCAGATCGGTTATCACGTTTCCCACGAACAATTTTTACCTAGCGAACTGCTGAGTTACGTACAAATGGCAGCCCAAGCTGGCTTTACCCATGCCCTGTCTTCCGACCACTTTCACCCTTGGAGCGAACAGCAAGGGCAAAGCGGTTTTGCTTGGTCGTGGTTGGGTGCGGCGATGCAAGCGACACCAAAGTTAAATTACCGAGTTGTCTGCGCTCCAGGACAGCGATATCATCCAGCAATTATTGCTCAAGCTGCGGCAACACTAGCAGAGATGTTTCCCGATCGCTTTTGGCTAACTGTCGGTAGCGGTCAGGCGCTAAACGAACATATTACAGGTAGTAAGTGGTTGTGTAAGAGCGATCGCAATACTCGATTAAAAGAGTGTGTTGATATTATCCGCGCTTTGTGGCAAGGGGAAACTGTAACTTACAAAGGTTTAGTTTGCGTTGAGGAAGCAAAACTCTACTCTCGCCCTGAAACCCCACCTCTAATTATTGGTGCTGCCATTACTGCCCAAACTGCTGAATGGTTGGGAAGTTGGGCAGATGGATTAATTACTATTTCTCGTCCGCCAGAGAAACTCAAGCAAGTTGTTGAAGCTTTTCATCAAGGAGGTGGATACGGCAAGCCAATGATTTTGAAAGTCCAGTTGTCCTACGATCGCACTGAGGAATTAGCAAGACAAAAAGCCCATCAGCAGTGGCGCAACAATATTTTTAAAAACATTGTCATGTCCGAGCTTCGTACGCCGCAGCAGTTTGACGCAGCCGGAGAATTTGTCAACCCAGAAGAGTTAAATGCTCACGTCCGCATCTCTGCGGAAACGCAACAACATATCGAGTGGCTGCAAAAAGATATCGAGTTAGGATTTGATGAATTGATTTTGCACAATGTCAACCGCGAACAACAACAGTTTATTCAGGTATTTGGCGACAAAGTATTGCCAATGCTAACAAAAAGCTAGGTAGTTCTAAATAAATAAGGATAATCGATCCAGAAACTATTAGCACATTCTGGTTTTCTACTTTAATGATTTTGCGATCGGGAGAATTCACAAGCGAACTATGAAGAAAATTAAGTACGTTTTATTAAGCTTAGTGGGTTTAATTGGCGCAATTCTAATTTGGGGTTTGATTGAACCATACACAATTGATGTAGAACCCCAAAATGCAGCAATTCCTCATCTACCTGCTGCATGGGAGGGGCAAAAAGTCGCGGTTATTGGTGATTGGCAGGTAGGAATGTGGCTGGATAATACCCCTACTATCGAGCGAATTGTCCGGCAATTAGTTCAAGAGCGACCTGCAATTGTCCTAATTATTGGCGACTTTATTTATTCTCCTGGTAAGAACCCTAACCCAGAAATTAGTAAAGTGATCGAGCTTGTCAGGCTCTTACCTGCCTCTGGTATCTCGACCTATGCTGTATTTGGCAATCACGATTATGGCATGAAAGCCAAGGATGCTCCACCAAACATCGCTTTAGCCACCAAAGTAGCCGAGTCCCTTGAAGCGGTGGGCGTGCAAGTGCTGAAAAATGAGGCGGTTGCGCTCGTACCGTCCCAAAACCAGACAGCAAGTAGCGATCGCCTGTATTTAGTAGGTATAGGATCGCATTGGGCTGATGAAGATAAACCAGCAGTAGCACTGGCTGAAGTACCAGACTCAGCACCCAGATTTGTGATGATGCATCATCCTGAATCTTTTGCCTTATTTCCTGCTAACACTGCACCTGTAGCTGTAGCAGGACACACTCATGGCGGACAAATTCGTTTGCCATTTACTCCCGAATGGTCTTGGTTAACTTTTACTAAAGAAGATCGAGTTCATGTTGATGGTTGGATCGATGGATATGGACAACAAAATAACCATCTTTACGTGAACAGAGGAATTGGGTTTAGTATCTTACCAATACGAATCAACTGTCCACCTGAGATTACTCTTTTCACACTTAGGCAAGCCCGCTCATCTACTTAATGACAGATATTTACTTGTTTGTTTAAAAAGCACTTATTTAGGAAAAGCAAGCTCTATAAAAGCAAATTAAGTGGTACGGATCGAGTTTGCTATAAGTATTAGCTCCTTATTAACTGATTAATCAATTAATTGTTGTTTTCTGTCATAAGATTAAAGTTTACGCAATTTTAAAAAAGCAGTAACAACAAAAAAATATAACCATTGACCCAAATAATTACTAATTCGTAATTTACGAGTGTACAAGCCCCCACGCGCATTGAAAATTTAGTGGTCAACAAGATAGTGGTGAGTCCAAGCTCCCATTAATTGTAATGCGCGAATTACGAACTATCAATTACGAATTGTTTTGACTTAGTAGAAAATAATACAAATAATTTTTGATAACATAATTTTTACTACCAATGAAACATTGTGATATTTTCAAAAATTGAATAGCTCCTGAAAAGGTTTAGATCAAGTAAATCTATAACTAAAGATTGATTTGTTTTAAGTTAGTAATTGATAACCTTACAACGTAAGAGCAAATTCAATTCATGCCAAGTTAAATTTATCTAAAATCGTAGATGGTGGCACGACGATTGCTTTGCCCTTAAACATACCTACTTTGCTAGGTTATTGCACCTAAAAATGGGTGAAAGCAAATTCATAAAAGTAAGGGGTTCAATCGATGTTAGCTGGCAGAAATCGGTTTACTTGCTCTGGCTCAACTGCTGAAAAGAAGTGCCAATGAACTGCTACAGGTATAGAATCAGGTTCAGAAAAGCGAATTGGCGATCGCCAAGTTAATATTTATCAAGACTCCAAGCCAATCAATTAAAATACTATCCAACACAGAACTTTTGCTTGTCTAGGTTATGCAGCTAAATATGAAACCTGAAGCAGTAATTGCTTGAATTCAGTAAATTACTAACAAAAAAGGGCTTAAACTATGAAGTATTTGAAATTATCTAAAATTATCAGTGCTAGTTTCCTCCTATTGAGTACAGCACTTTTAGTTTTCACTTTGTCTGCTTGCGCGCCAACACCAGTAACAACTATTCCACCAACTACAGTTGCGCCCAGGGTTGTTTATACTGACGGCGGTTTCGATTGGGGCTTGTTGGGCTTACTTGGTCTATTGGGGTTAGGAGGATTAACTGGCGTAACAAAGCGGAGAAATAGGGATACTGATATTCGTTATTAGAGATATTTGGTAGTGCCTTAAAATAATGTGGGATAGTATGGTGAGAGCGATCTTTAACTTGAAACAACTTTATGGACTGTCCTCTGTGTGGTCACGCCAAAGCTCATAAACATGGCAAGATGCCCAACGGACATCAACGCTATCTTTGCCCTATTTGCAAGCAAACCTTCTCGGAATCCTTCGACAGCTTGTACTATCCGCGCCATGTAAGTCCTGAACAAATTAGACAAGTTCTACAAGCGCACAGCGAAGGCAGTAGCTTACGAGGGATTAGTCGGACAAGTGGACTTGCTTACAACACAGTTGTGAGTATTATTCGAGCCGCCAGCCAGAAGGCACAACTTATTCATAATGCAGAAGTGCAAGCCGTGCAAACCGAAGAAGTAAGTGCGGATGAGATGTGGTCATTTGTTTCAAAAAACAGAAACAATGTTGTGTCCAAGAGCTAGAGTCGGAGATTGTTGGATAGGTTTGAGTCTGGCTGACTCCAGTGGCTTAATTCTAGCAGCGCGAGTCGGTAAACATACTGATGAACTGATTGAGCAGTTAGTCGTCAACACCGAGGGGAAAACGGATTGTAAGCGATTCAAAGCGCGATGATTGGGGCGGCTATGAGCGAGTCTTACCTCCTGAAATTCAGCACCACATTGGTAAAGACAGAACACAGCAATTAGAACGTACTAATGGTACTGTGCGACAACAAACCGGAAGATGGCATCGACGACAGAACAAGTTTGGTAAGGTGTGGGATATGACGAAAGTGACAACTCGATTAGTGGTGAGTTACTTCAACTGGATTTGGCAGCATAGCCGATTCAAAACAACGGCTGCTCAACGAGTAGGATTAGCAACGAGAGCGTGGAGTTGGCATGATATTGCTACCTACCCCACATTAATCTGATGCACTACCAGATATTTGAGCAAACATAATTTGAGTTGTATTGAAGCGGTCGCTAACTGTGCAATGCCAATTAATTAGCTTTTGTGTCAAACTCGTGAGTTTTCCACGAGTTTGACACTATTTGGGCTTATCTTCAAAATATAACTAGTTCAATCATTGATTCTATTTCTCTTTAAGTTTATTTTTAAAGAGGTTTGAGTCATTAACAAAGCGTTATTTATGAACAAGAGGAGATGCGGTAACAAACCAAACTTGTCAAAACTTGGATTATCAATTAATAAACTAAAGGTTGTGTGACTGCATAAAAATTAAGACATAACTTCCATTGGCGATTGCCACTTTTACAACTAGCTCAATATGGATTATGTCTATGCGTAAAACCTATATTCTACAAACGCTGCTGTATTTTCAGTTAGAAAACTTTTGAGGTAATTTTTAATGTCTAATTCTTTTAGTTCGAGTAGAGGAAGCGCAGCATTGCTAGCGATAGGAATATCAGCAAGTGCAGTTGTTTCCTCCAGTATTTCTGCTCCAGCCCTAGCGCAAAATAACTTTCCTGATGTTGATGCCAATTATTGGGCGCAACCGTTCATTGAACGATTAGCTGCACAAAATATTATCGCTGGCTATCCAGATGGAACATTTCGACCTGAACAGCCTTTAGATCGCGATGAATTTGCCGCACTAATCCGAGCCTCTTTTAACCAAGACCAAGTGCGGAAGATACCAAGTGGCAGTGTATTTAAAGATGTTCCTAATGGTTATTGGGCGGCTACTGCCATTGAAGAAGCGTATGAAGCAGGATTTATGAGAGGTTTTCCTGGTGGCTTATTTCAGCCACGCGAGGAAGTTTCTCGCGTT
>JAPJOW010000151.1 GCA_030826005.1 Aliterella sp. RAGGC_92 | reverse complement strand
CCGGCAATGGGTGGCGTAATTTGTTTTAGTAAAGGCAATACATCTAGTCTCGGTTGGGGGCGTTGATGAGCTTTAATTAAAGAAAGGCGATCGCTTTTACTTAAATTTTTTCCTAATTCTGGGTGCAGCAATAATTCTAACCCCGCGCGTGATGCCCCATGAACCCCTGTGACAACGATCGCATCTCCTACTTTAGCCCGATCTCGGCGGATGGTATAACGAGGTTCGACTTGTCCAAAGGCGGTAATTGCAACGGTAATTACCGAAGATTTGCAAACATCACCGCCAATAATTGCTGTATTGTAAGTTTGCAAGCATTGAGTCATTCCCGCATACAAACGTTCTACCCAACTAACTGCCACGTCTCCCCCAAGTGCTAACCCGACGGTAATACCTAATGGCTGTGCGCCCATTGCTGCCAGGTCTGATAAATTTGCCGCCACAGCGCGCCAGCCAGCATCTTCTGGGGAAGTCGTGCGATCGCTAAAATGTACTTTATCTACCAGTACATCGGTGGTCACAACTAACGAATGATAGGGCAATGTGGGAACTACCGCCCCATCATCGCCAATAATTTCTGGAGGACAAAAACTTTGCAACCGCTTTAATAAACCTTTTTCGCCAATATCTCGAATTAATTGCAAAGTAATCTATTTATTCGTCGCGTTTGCGATCGTCTCTCAAGTCGCCTGGTTCGTCATACGTTTGCGGTACAACCGCCGGGTTGCTGAGTCGTTCTTCGGGGCTTAACTCCATCATCGCATCAGCCATAGATGGCGGGTGCTTAATGCGATCGAGAACTTCAGCACTTAGTTCTACTTGTTCGTTTTCTGTATTTTTTTCCGCTTGACTGGGGGTTGTTTCGCTATTCATGACTAACTTATGCAATGGAACGCTTTAGCTTAAAGTTTTCTTTGCGCCGCTACCCACTATCTAGAGACAGAAACACCGCTTTAATTAACGCCGCGAACACCCTAAAATGTGCTAGAATTGTAGCATGATTTGACATAAATATAGCAGCTATTTGGAATAATTTAGCGCTTTATTAAGTTTATCTACTAAAATCACAGATTTTTGGAGCTTTTTGAGCTATGACGACCTCTCAGGAGAGGATTATCCCCACCGATTTGCGTAATGAAATGTCCCGGTCTTACCTAGAATACGCCATGAGCGTTATTGTAGGTCGGGCGCTTCCAGATGCCAGGGATGGTCTGAAACCTGTGCATCGCCGCATTCTTTACGCAATGCACGAACTAGGATTAACTGCCGATCGTCCATTTCGTAAGTGCGCCCGTGTGGTTGGGGAAGTATTGGGTAAGTATCACCCGCACGGAGATACGGCGGTATACGATGCTTTGGTGCGAATGGCGCAGGACTTTTCCATGCGATCGCCCCTCATCAACGGACATGGTAATTTTGGCTCGATAGACAACGATCCACCCGCCGCGATGCGATATACCGAATGTCGCTTGCAGTCGTTGACGGGGGACTCGCTACTGCGAGATATAGAAGCAGAAACGGTAGATTTTACCGACAACTTCGACGGTTCGCAGCAAGAACCTACCGTACTCCCGGCGCGGATTCCCCAGTTATTGCTTAATGGTTCGTCGGGAATTGCTGTCGGGATGGCAACAAATATTCCTCCCCACAACTTAGGGGAATTAATTGAGGGCTTAGTTGCTTTAATTCGCAATCCAGAAATTACCGATCTGGAATTAATGCAATACATCCCTGGGCCAGACTTCCCCACTGGAGGACAAATCCTCGGTACGAGCGCAATTAAAGAAGCTTATACCACCGGACGCGGCTCAATTTGTATGCGCGGAGTAGCAGCAATTGAAACCGTCGAACAAAGAGGTCGTCCCGACCGCGAAGCAATTATTATTACCGAATTGCCTTACCAGACCAATAAAGCCGCGCTGATCGAGAAAATCGCCGAAATGGTGAACGAAAAGCGCCTAGAAGGAATTGCCGATATTCGGGACGAAAGCGATCGCGATGGAATGCGAATTGTCATCGAATTAAAACGCGATGCTTATCCCCGCGTAGTGCTAAATAACCTGTACAAGCAAACACCTTTGCAGGCAAACTTTGGCGCAAATATGTTAGCGCTAGTAGATAACGATCCGCAACTGCTGACAATTAAGCAATTTTTAGAAGTATTTTTAGACTTTCGGATTATTTCAATTACTCGCCGCACCCGTTACGAGTTGCGAAAAGCTGAAGAACGCGATCACTTGTTGCAAGGGTTGCTCATTGCTTTAGCCAACTTAGACGCGATTATCGTCACAATTCGTCAAGCCGCCGATTCACCGACGGCGAAAGCTGAGTTAATTGAATCTTACTCTCTTAGCGAACAACAAGCCGATGCAATTTTGCAGATGCAATTGCGCCGCTTGACAGCATTAGAAGCCGACAAAATCCGCCACGAACACGACGACTTGCAAGCGCAAATTACCGACTTGCAAGACATACTCGCAAGACGCGAACGGATTTTAGAAATTGTCGAAACCGAAGTCGAGCAAATAAAAGCTGCTCACTCCACCCCCCGACGGACAGTAATTGAGCCAGACTTAGGGGAATTAGGAGACATTGACTTAATTGCCAATGAAAAAGCCTTAATTTTGCTAACCGAGCAAGGTTATATCAAACGGATGCCTGTCAGCACTTTTGAAGCGCAAAGTAGAGCAACGCGCGGTAAAGCCGGGGCAAAAATTAAAGAAGATGACGGGATCGAGCATTTTCTAACTTGCTGCGACCATGATAGCGTACTATTTTTTAGCGATCGCGGTGTAGTCTATTCCCTCAAGGCATATCAAATTCCTGCCGCTTCGCGCACTAGCCGAGGCGCGCCGATTGTACAGATGTTGCCCATCCCTAGAGATGAAAAAATTACCTCTATCGTCCCGGTGAGCGAATTTACTGACGATGAATATTTAGTAATGCTGACTCGCAACGGCTTCATCAAAAAAACCGATTTAGCAGCTTTTAGTAACATCCGGGCAAATGGCTTAATTGCGATTTCTTTAGAAGATGGCGACGAACTGCGGTGGGTGCGACGGGCGCGAAACGAAGATAGTATCATTATTGGTTCGCGTTCTGGGATGGCAATTCACTTTAGAACTAATCGCGAACAATTGCGCCCCCTAGGGAGAGCAACTCGCGGAGTAAAAGCAATGAAGCTCAAACCCGGTGACGAGCTAATTGGGATGGATATATTGCCGAGTGCAATTCTTGATGCCTTACCCGTACTAGATACTGAAGCTGAAGAACTAGAGATTGAAGAAGTAGAAGTTACTACAACAGAGATCGAAGAAACAGAAGTAGCAGTTACCGAAGGCACAGGCCCTTGGGTGTTAATTATTACTATGGGCGGTTATGGTAAGCGAGTACCAGTAGCGCAATTCAAACTATATAACCGCGCAACGAAAGGTAAAATTGCCACCAAATTTAAACCGCGCAAACAGCAAGATAAACTCGCCGCCTTGCGAATTGTCAACGCCGATGATGAATTAATGATGGTGACAAGTCGCGGCATTATTATTCGTCAAACCGTCAACGCTATTCCCACGCAGTCAAGAACTGCCACCGGGGTAAGAGTGCAAAGGTTAGACGAAGACGATGCGATCGCCGATGTTGCTTTAGTACCGCCTAATGTCATTGATGATGAAATTGAGGCAGAGTAAACAACTAAAAGCGGGGGGTTTGCTCCCGCTATTTATTGCTCTAATTGCTGGGGTGCTGATGGGTTTAACCGTCGCACCTTTTGGCGCATGGTTTTTAGCTTGGATTGCTTTAGCACCGCTATGGATTTTAATTATTGAAGGGAAAACTAATACTTTCCTTTGTGCTTTGCTGTGGGGAATTGGCTATCACGGTGTAGCAATTTGGTGGATTACAGGGATTCACCCCATGACTTGGATGGGAGTACCCTGGCTTGCTAGTTTAGCGATCGCTGCTTTTTGCTGGACATTCCTTACACTATGGGGAGCGGCTTTAGTAGTAATTTGGGCAACTTCTATGACTTTTTTGGGGAAATACTTAACTTTCCCCACCCGCGTTTTAGTCGGGACAACCCTTTGGTGTGGTTTAGAAAGTCTATGGAGTAAAGGCGCTTTGTGGTGGACTACCTTAGCTTATACTCAAAGCCCCCACAACGTGGCTATTTTACATTTAGGTCAAATATCGGGTACTACTGCTATCACCACCGCTATAGTGGCAGTTAACTTGTTAATTGCTGAAGCTTGGTTAAATGCACCTGTTGTCCGAATCCCCGATCGCGCCCTAAAGCCCTCAACTTTGGGGGATTTAAGATCCAGTTTTCCCCAGAATTGGGGGGTTAGGGGGGCAAAAGGCTACTTAATTGCAGCTTCCTTGCTAATCGGATTGCATTTAATTGGCTGGGGTTTAGCCAATCAACCACTAATTCAACCCCCAGAAACCGCCTTAAAAGTTGGAATTATTCAAGGTAATATTCCGAACGAAATCAAGCTTTATGCAGATGGTTTGCGCCGCGCGATTGAAGGTTATACAACAGGCTACAAAACCCTTGCCGATCAAGGAGTTGAAGCAGTTTTGACACCAGAAGGAGCATTACCTATATTTTGGCGAGATATACCAAATAGTTCTTTCTACCAAGCGGTAAGGGAAAAAGGCGTTGTTGCTTGGTTGGGAGCTTTTGGGGAGCAAGGAAACAGTTACACAAATAGTTTATTTACGCTTACAGGTACGGGAAAAGTTTATAGCCGCTACAACAAAGTAAAATTAGTTCCTTTAGGCGAGTATATTCCGTTTGCGGAAGTTTTAGGGCAGTTCATTGACAGACTTTCTCCCTTAGAAGCCCATCAAGTTGCAGGCGCAGAAAACCAAGTATTTGACACACCTTTTGGACGGGCGATCGCCAGTATTTGTTACGAATCCGCCTTTGGCGAACATTTACGCCGCCAAACTGCCCAGGGAGGTCAATTTATCCTCAGCGCTGCTAATAACGCCCACTACAGCCCCGCTATGCCCGCGCAGCACCACGCTCAAGACGTAATGCGGGCAATTGAGAGCGATCGCTGGGCAATACGTGCAACAAATACAGGTTATTCGGGAATTATCAATCCTCACGGTAAAACAGAGTGGATTTCTAAGCTAAATACATATCAATTACACGCTGCAACTATTTACCGCCGCGAAACCAAAACTTTGTACGTGCGCTGGGGTGATTGGTTGATGCTCTTACTATTAACATCGAGCTTGATAGTATTGGGGATAACCTTAAGTAATAGTAGAAACTCCACCTTATAAAAAATAGAGACAATATAAGCTATGGTTGTTCAAGACTTATCTACGCTCACAACAACGTTTACAGAGTTCCTAGAGTGGAAGCCTGAAGGTGGACGTTATGAACTGTACAAGGGAACGATTGTTGAAATGCAGCCAACTGGAAAGCACGAACAGATTACTGGGTTTTTGGCTACGGAACTGACTTTAGAATTTAGACGATTGCAGCTTCCTTATTTTATCCCAAAGCAAGTAATGGTCAAAGTGCCAGACAATGATAGCTGTTACTCACCAGATGTAATTTTAGTCAATAGTTCCTCTCTGGCTGAAGAACCATTATGGGAAAAGTTTTCTACTGTTACTAAAGGCTCATCTCTACCTTTAGTTATTGAAGTTGTCAGCACTAATTGGCGCAATGATTACGATCGCAAGCTTACAGACTACGAAACTTTGGGCATTGGTGAATACTGGATTGTAGACTACTTAGGTTTGGGCGGTAAGCGACATATAGGCGACCCCAAACAACCAACAATTTCTGTGTATAGTTTAGTAGAAGACGAGTATCAAGTTAGTCAATTTCGAGCGCGCGAAGCCATAAAGTCGCCAACTTTAAAAGACTTAAATTTGACCGCCGAGCAAGTTTTCACTGCTGGAATTATTAAATAACTGTAACTGATTTGCGACAATTTGCGATCGCTCTAAATGGGGAACATGACCGCAATCAAGCCATACTAGCTGAGAATTAGCGATTGCGCTCTTAAACTTTTGCGCGTCTATTTTTGGCAAAGTTTCATCTAATTTGCCCCACAAAATTAATGTCTGCGTATTAATTTGAGCAATTTTTTCTGCTAAATCGCTATAACCGCCACTTTTTGTAAAGCTCATCATCGCAGTTTGCCAGTTATTCATTTCTAAATGCAGTACAGCACATCTAATTGCTTCAATTTCCCCAGGCTTTAAACTTCCTAACTTACTACCTAAAAATAGTGCTTGCAATTTGCGTTGTCGCCAATACTCAATTGCTAAATAATCTAAAGGTGGAAAAAGAAATTTGCCTAAAGGAAAATCACCACTGAAGCCGACACTATTTATTAATACTAATTTCTCAACAGCAGGAGGATAAGCAACAGTAAAATCTATCGCCGTCGCACCGCCCATAGATGTTCCAATTAGAACTACTGGGCGGTTAATTAAGGTTTGCCAGAATGAATATAAATGAGTTTTGATGCTACTAGGATTGTAATCAATTTCTCGTGACCTTTCTGTAAATCCAAACCCCAGTAAATCAACTGCCCACACTTGATTGTGGGCAGCAAGGAGGGGCAAAAGGGCGCGAAATTCTAAAACAGAACTATCAAAACCATGTAATAACAGAATTGGTGTTCCTGTACCTTGGCAAACGTAAGAAGTTGCGATCGCTTTTGGGCTTAAAGGAGTGCTAATTTGCGCTCTTTTAATACTTTTTGCCAAAGCAATTGAATTATTCTCTTGCAGTAAACTGACTTCGTAGGGCAAAAAACTAGGAAACATTTTAGCTACTACGCGCCGCCAATTGTCTTTGCAGACTGATTAAATAATATCTGCCGCGACTTTTCAATGTCCAAAGCTCGATCTTTAAACTCCTCTGCTTTTTCGTAAGCGCGAATAGTTGCACTCCGTGCTTTAATTGCTTCAAACCAGCGCTTTAAATGCGGAAAATCATCTAAATTTTGACCCTGCATCTCGTAGCCTGCAATCCAAGGATAAGACGCGATATCTGCAATAGAATAACTACCCGCAACAAATTCTCTTGTTTCTAGCCGCTTATTTAGCACTCCATACAAGCGCCCGGTTTCATTAACGTAGCGATCGATCGCATAAGGGATTTTTTCGGGTGCGTAACGGTTAAAGTGGTGATTTTGTCCCGCCATTGGGCCTAATCCTCCCATTTGCCAGAATAACCATTCTAAAGTTGCAGTGCGATCGCGCAAATCTGTAGAGATTAACTTCCCAATTTTCTCCGCTAAATATAGCAAAATTGCCCCGGATTCAAATACAGATATCGGTTCACCGCCGCCACTTGGTTCGTTGTCAACGATCGCTGGAATCCGATTATTAGGCGCAATTTGGAGAAATTCTGGCTTAAATTGGTCGCCCGCACCGATATTAATCGGAATAATGTTGTAGGGTAACTCAACTTCCTCTAGAAACATCGTAATCTTGTGACCGTTTGGCGTTGTCCAATAGTAAAGATCGATCATGGGATTACTCCTTAAACTGTCTTATTTCAATACATCGCGCCTTTGCTTAAAAACATTCTACCTAAGGTCATAGTTCTAAGCGATCGCTTGATTTTTGCCTCGATCGATAGCCATTATATTTTTAATTAATTTTTATTAAGATAGTTAAGTAATGTTAATTTATATTTATGCCCTTAGCCACAACTAAACTAACTACACCTTGGCAAATTAAGCTTTTATACGATGGTGAATGCCCTTTGTGCTTGCGGGAAGTCAACTTTTTACAGAAAAAAGATGCAGGACGAGGATTAGTTGCTTTTGTAGATATAGCTGACGACTCCTATAAGAGCGAAGACAATGGCAATATTGACTTTGAGACAGCTATGGGAAGAATCCACGCCGTACTTCCTGACGGTACGGTAGTCAAAAATGTAGAGGTATTTCGCCGCGTTTACGAAGCTTTGGGGATGGGATGGGTTTACGCTATTACCAAGCTACCGATAATTGGTTCTCTTGCTGATACGCTGTATGGTATATGGGCTAATTGGCGGCTTAAACTGACTGGAAGACCAGATTTAGCAACCGTTATCGCCACTCGCACTCAAAGACTTGAATGTAACCTAGAAGGGCGCTGTAAAGTTGAATAACCCTGATGCTAGACAATACGCGCCTGCTACCGAACGCAACCGCGAAGCAATTTTAAATGTTCTTTTAGAAGTATTGCCTCCTACTGGCACAGTTTTAGAAATTTCTAGCGGTACGGGAGAACACGCGGTATTTTTTGCGCCTCGCTTACAACCTCGTAAGTGGCTACCTTCGGATATCAATCCTTTAGCCCTTGCTAGTATTAATGCTTGGAGAAGTGACGCTAAATGCGAAAACTTATACTTACCAATAGCTCTAGATGCTTGTCAGCCAAATTGGGAATTAGGTAATGTCGAACCAATTAGCGCGATCGCCAATATTAACATGATTCACATTGCCCCTTGGGAAGCTTGCTTAGGCTTAATAGCTGGTGCGAGGCGAATTTTGCCTCCAGGTGGTATTTTGTATCTTTATGGCCCTTTTACTCGCGACGGAAAGCATACAGCACCAAGCAATGAAGCCTTTGATGAAAGTTTGCGTAGTCAAAACCCCCTTTGGGGTGTGAGAGATTTAGATAAAGTAATAGAAGTTGCCAAATCCCAACAGTTTGCTTTAGTCAAAACCGTTGCTATGCCTGCAAACAACCTTTCTGTTATCTTTCAACTAGAAACATCGATAACCCCAGAAAGTTTATCCTAAATTAAGATAAGCGATTTCTCAATCTGGCTCATAGGCACGGGAGATATTTCCATGAAGCGCAACCTTAAACACTACTCAATACCGCGTAACAGTATTACTTTCCTGCTGTCTTTGAGCTTATTATCCGGTTTTTCGCCTGTTTTAGCGCAAAATCCACCGCAAAGTTCGGTAGTACAAACTCAAGCTAGAGATTTTAATCGCACCGTTACAATCTTTAATATACTACTAGGCGCTTTGGTGTTGTTATTGGTAATTGCGATCGCAACTTTATTTGCCATCCGGCGCAAGGTAGTCAAACAATTAGCAGAAGTTGTTAAAAATAATTTCCACGAACTCAAAGTATTAGAAACTAAACTTGCCGAAGCAAATAGTGCCGTTGAAAATACAATAATTTCTGCTCAAGATACCGCCGACGAGCTAAATAATGATGCTGATAACTTGCATCAGGAAATAGCAGCGCAAAAAGAACAGTTGTCTAAGCATCAAGCAGATTTGAATCGCACAAAACAACAATTGATAACAAATTTAGAAACCCAAATTAATAGAACAAAATACACTTTAGAACAATCAGAAACTAGCTTTGCCGAGCGGTTGCAGGAATTACAAAACGACGCGCAAAAGCAGCACTTTTTAATTTTGAAAGATTTAACTCAATTAAGAGCAGAACTCCCTCAAGAAATAACTCAGCTTCAGCAACAAAAAGATGAAATAGTCGCAAATCTCAAACAGTCGGAAGCTAGATTTACTAAAGCTCTAAGTCAATTAGAAATTAAAACCGAAGAAAAGCAGCAATCAATCGTGCAGAATCTAGAACAAATCGGAATAGATTTTCCAGATCGACTGCAAGCAGATTTGCAAGAAAAAAAAGCAGAGATTTTGCAAAATCTCCAACAATTAGAAGCAGATTTTATAGAAAAGCTGAAAAAGCTGCAAATAGAAATAGATACTAGACACAATCTATTAACGCAAAATCTCCGCCAGTTAAATACAGAGTTTGCGCCTCAAATTAGAACGGCTTTACAAGAACAAAAAGATATAGCTCTGCACAATATAGAACAATCGGAAGCAGATTTTATTGAGCAATTAAGTAACTTGCAAATAGAAGTAGAAGCTAGACAAAAGCTGTTAGTTCAAAATTTGGAACAATCAAGAGCAAAGCTTGCTCCTCAGTTGCAAAGCGAATTGCAGAAGCAAAAAGATATGGTGCTGCAAAATTTTCAACGCGCAGAAGCAGAATTTAAAGAACGTCTCAGCCAATTACAAACAGCAACAGCAAATAGTCAAAGTTCGTTAGTGCAAGATATTGAGAATTTAGGACGCGAACTTGCTCCTCAGTTTCAAGCTCAATTGCAACAAGAGAAAACTAAAATATTACAGAGTTTCCAGCAAGTTCAAGTAGACTTAAACAAACAGTTAGCGAATATTCAAAAAGAAACTCAAGAGCAAAAAAATGCAGCTTTAGCCAACTTAAAAGCAGTAGAAAATGAAGTTTTAGAAGAAATAAATAAGCTCAAAATAGAAGCCCAAAAACAACAAGATATAGTCAAACAAAATTTAAGTAATCTCGACTTAGAACTAGCACCGCAATT
>JAPJOW010000150.1 GCA_030826005.1 Aliterella sp. RAGGC_92 | reverse complement strand
ACTGGAACGGGAACAACGGGAACGACGACAACTCCTGGGACAAGCACTACAACAGACTCGACCACTACAACGACAACTACAACGCCTGCTACAGGTACTACTCCCACAGACACCAGCGTACCTAGTCCTACAGGTACAACTACTTATCAACAGACAAGCGCAGCTAGTAGCGATCGCGCTTTTGACTGGGGATGGCTGGGACTACTCGGTTTAATTGGTTTGGCTGGTAGACTTGCTAAACGCCAAGAAACCACTGTTTATCGCGATCCTTACGAAACAACTGGTTCAGCTAGACGTTAATAGCAAAAAAAAGCAACCGCGATCGCGGTTGCTTTGACAAAATTCTGAAAGTTCTTTTATCTACCAGGCTTAACATAAGTCTGGTTTGGCCCTTTAATCACTACCCCTCTAGGTCCTCGATAGTAATCAACTTTAGAACCGTTGTAAATTGTTCTTTTCGGTCCCCGATAATAGTTGGCGTTGGGACCGTCATAACCTGTTCTCACAGGGCCTCGGTAATAGTCAACTTGAGAGCCATTGTAAACTTTTTTACTGCGTACTTGATTATCGGTTTTTTCTTCTGGGTGGAAGATATAGATGTTGCGGTCATCATTTTGATAAACCGTTGGCTCTGCACTAGCACTCGCCGCGAAACTGGTTGAACCCAAAGTAAGAGCCGCTAAGATTAGCAGTGCTTGCTTGTATTTGTACATACTCGTTCACTCCTGTTAAAAACACTCATGTATTTGACGCTCCCCGGTCTAAAGACACGGGGATTCTTGAGTTAACAACTGCACTTTCGAGTTACCCCTACTTGCGTCTTACACTGTTATATCCCAACCGAGCCTACTAGAATATTCCTTGCCATCTAGATGCCCTTTTCATGGTCGGCTCTCCAAGCGTTGCTCTATTTTAAGAGAGATTCCGGTGCGCCCCACCGTATCTGGGTTTCCCCAAATTGTTTTAGATTTCCTTCGCCAACGTTAGTCGGTTAATGCCCTGTTTTAAGAGTTATCGGTAGCTCTTTGTCCCTAAATTCTTAGCTGCAAGTGTGTCTCAACTTTTTCACGAGGCTAAAGGATTTTCAAGATTGACTATGTATATCTTAGCACCTATTCAAGGCAGGTTAAAATAAGCGAACTTTGAGGGGGAAGCTTCCCCTTCAAACGTCGCGCCTGCTAACAGCTTTCATCTCCAGTCGCCTAGGTGCGGAGTTTTTCTTATAAATTCCTAATTCTGTCTTTCCTGTCTTTTTTGCTCCATATTTTTTTGAACTTGCTCTCTTTGTTCGGGAGTAAGTATCGAATCTGTACGATTTTTAGCCGATCGCATAATTGATTGGATTTGCGATCTTTGTTCTGACGAAAGATTCATTTGCCCAAAAGCAGTCCGTCCCTGATTACTGCCGTCTCTACTAGATTCTAATTGTCTTCTTTGTTCTGAAGTTAAAACGTCTTCAATTTGAGAGCGTGTATTGCGGTGAATTTCTCTTAACTGTCTTCTTTGAGTTTCGGTTAGTTCTACGCCAGCAAACTTCTTTTGGTTTTGAATTTGTCCTGATTGCGATTGTCTAAATTGAGCTATAGAAGGCGCTGTTGTAAAACTTAGAGCAATTGCTCCGACTATTAAGGGTAATAATGTACGTTTCATGATTGTGCTGTTAGTAGATGGTGTTGGTATTGTATAAATTCTTGCTAGGAAATACATCTTAAATAAGTTAGTAATACAAGCATGACTTTAGTTGGATTTAATTAAACCTCTTTTACTACTTGTGATAGAGGAATTAAGCGATCGCTTAAGATAGAAGGCGAGTTACGTTTAGGTAGTTAAAAAGCTAAAACTCTTGATTTTAAAACGTAATTAATCTCGATTGAGCAAGTTACAGTTACTACTACTTTTTGTCCCAATTATGTTGGTTTGCTTGAGAAACTTTTGCCCATTATGCAAATAGATCGTTCTAAGTAAATAGTGCTAGGCTTTCTTGTTGTAAAATTCCTTTAGTTACTTTGATGTTTTTAGAGCTTTTAGCAATTAATTCTTCACAAGCAAGATGAATTTGTGACTGATTGATTGCAATCAAGTCTTCAATAGAAGCGCCAATTACAATTTCATCAACTCCCGCCCAAATACAAGCTGCGGCACACATCGGACAAGGTTCTCCACTAGCATAGATAGTATAACCGGCTAAGGAAGGTGAGTTGTTTTTGGTAGTTAGAGCGCGAATTGCATTCATTTCGGCATGAGCCGATGGATCGCTGTCTCTAGTTACTGTATTATAAGCTGTTGCTACTACTTCATTATCTCGAACAATTACCGCGCCATAAGGAGAATCTCCTTTTTTGGCTTCCTCTATTGCTAACATCATAAATTTTTTCTGAGTCATCTGCCAATTGTTATTTCTCTTAATATATTTGCCTCTGTCTTAAAGCATAGACTATATTTTCTGTTGTCGAAATAGCTAATAAAAATATAAAGCAACTTCAATATTTATAATATTATTTTTTTGATGTGTAAATTAAATCACAGTTTAATTTAACACACCTTTTTTGGAAGATATGGTAACATAGTAATCTATAAATAGTTAGTTGAATTAATTGATAACCATAACTAAAAAGCGATTTATTTACTAAGGATAGCAATGGACTGAGTTATAAATAGTTCAAGATAATCTAAGTAGAATTTTAATCGCGTAGCTTGCAACTGCTCTGTAAAAGTATGTTGTATAGATGTTATATTGACAAAAAGAAATAAATTTTATTGGCGATTTAAACAGGAAAATTTGATTGTTTAAATCTTCTAAGTTGGTGTTGATAAAAAAGGTAAAGGGAGAATACCATGCCACATACAATTGTTACTAATATCTGTGAAGGTGTTGCTGATTGCGTAGATGCTTGTCCAGTAGCTTGTATTCACGAAGGACCTAGCAAAAACATTAAGGGTACGGGCTGGTACTGGATTGATTTTGCTACTTGTATAGATTGTGGCATTTGCATTCAAGTTTGTCCGGTAGAAGATGCGATCGTTCCTGAAGAAAAACCAGACCTACAGCAAACACCTTAAAACTAGGAGGTTTAGGGTAGGAGTTTTTGATAGGCGATCGCTACCAAAACTTGTAAAATTGTAACTAATTTATCCCTAAACCAAATGTTAAATATGAAAAATTCTGCTCCTTTATTGGAAGTTGAAGGTGTCTGGGCGGGTTATATCAAAGACCTAGATATTTTGCAAGGAATAAATTTTCATATTTTGCCAGGAGAATTAGTAGCGGTAATTGGCCCAAATGGTGCAGGGAAATCGACGTTAGCCAAAACAATTTTTGGCTTGCTGACACCTCATAAAGGAACGATTACCTTTAAAGGCGAGAAAATTGGTGGACTTAAATCAAATCAAATTGTCCGGCGGGGAATGTGCTACGTGCCGCAAATTGCGAACGTGTTTCCCTCGTTAAGTGTTGAAGAAAACCTCGAAATGGGTGCGTTTATTCGGAATATTTCTTTAGTTAGCATCAAAAACAAAATCTACGATACATTTCCAGGTTTAGCCAATCGCCGACAGCAAAAAGCCGGAACTTTATCGGGGGGCGAAAGGCAGATGTTGGCAATGGGCAAAGCATTGATGTTAGAACCAGATTTATTACTATTAGACGAACCAAGTGCGGCTTTATCTCCGGTACTGGTGAGCAGTGTATTCGCGCAAATTCAACAAATTAATCAAACGGGGACGGCAATTGTTTTAGTAGAACAAAATGCCCGCAAAGCTTTGTCAATGGCGCATCGGGGTTATGTGTTAGATACGGGACGCGATCGCGTTACAGGTTTAGGGCAAGATTTACTCAACGATCCGAAAGTGGGAGAGTTGTATTTAGGTGCAGGTATTGCTCATTAAGCATGGTTTTAAAAGTCACATCTCATCATCTAGCAGCTATTTGTCAGCATGGCGAAAGCACTTACCCTAACGAATGTTGTGGTTTATTATTGGGTCAAATAGGCAATGGTAGCAAAACTGTAGTTGAAGTTAGGGCAACTCAAAACGTTTGGGATGCTCAAGCGGCGGAGTTATTTGAGGAAAAAGAAAGTAGGGCTAACCAACTTAGTAATTACACGATCTCTCCCCAAACCATGCTAGAGGTGCAAAAAGAAGCACGCGATCGCAATTTACAATTAATTGGTATATACCACTCGCACCCCAATCATCCCGCAATTCCATCAGAATGCGATCGCTTGTATGCGTGGGAACAGTATTCGTATATTATTGTTTCGGTAATTCAAGGCAAAGCTCAAGAATTACTTAGCTGGGAGTTAGATAGCGATCGCACCTTTCAAACAGAAGAAATTGCGATCGCGCGTTGATAACTTAATTTAAAACTCAGCAGAATATAAAACAAAGTAGGTTGTTTTTGGATAGGATCTTATTTCGTTCCTCTATTAGTTGTCATGCTTAATCCTAATTTGGATGAAATTCAGTTAACAAAAGAAGAATACGAACGTTATTCTCGCCATATCATTTTGCCAGAGGTCGGGCTAGAAGGGCAAAAACGCCTTAAAGCTGCAAGCGTGCTGTGTATTGGTACGGGGGGTTTGGGATCTCCGTTACTTTTGTACTTGGCGGCGGCGGGGGTTGGACGCATCGGAATTGTTGATTTTGATGTGGTTGATAACTCAAACTTGCACCGCCAAGTTATTCATAGCACTTCTTGGGTGGGGAAACCAAAGATTGAATCGGCTAAAAATCGCGTTTTAGAAATCAATCCCAACTGTCAGGTGGATTTATACGAGACTCGGTTGAGTGCGGAAAATGCCCTCGATTTAGTAAAACCTTACGATGTTGTGGTAGATGGTACGGATAACTTTCCTACTCGCTATTTAGTCAACGATGCTTGTGTTTTGTTGAATAAGCCGAATGTCTACGGCTCAATTTTCCGGTTTGAAGGACAAGCAACAGTTTTTAATTACGAAGACGGCCCTAACTACCGCGATTTGTACCCCGAACCACCACCCCCAGGAATGGTGCCTTCCTGTGCGGAAGGCGGCGTACTGGGCGTTTTGTGCGGCATTATTGGCACTATCCAGGCGACGGAAGCGGTTAAGATTATTTTGGGTCAAGGCAACACTTTAAGTGGTAGGCTGCTGCTGTATAACGCCTTAGACATGAAGTTTAGAGAGCTAAAACTAAGACCCAATCCTGTGCGCCCAGTGATTGAAAAGCTGATAGATTACGAGGAATTTTGCGGAATTCCTCAAGCGAAAGCCGAGGAGGAGAAACGCAGAATGGAATTATCAGAAATGACAGTGCAAGAACTGCAAGCGTTGATTGATAGCGGCGCGCAGGATTTTGTTTTACTTGATGTTCGCAATCCTAACGAGTACGAAATTGCTAAAATTCCGGGATCGGTTTTAGTTCCGCTACCAGATATTGAGAGCGGACAAGGAGTTGCTAAAGTTAAAGAATTACTTAACGGTCATCGGCTAATTGCTCATTGTAAGATGGGCGGGCGCTCGGCGAAGGCTCTAGCGATTCTTAAGGATGCGGGAATTGAGGGGACTAATGTTAAAGGTGGTATTACAGCTTGGAGTCGAGAAGTCGATCCTTCTATACCAGAATACTAAACTTTATTTTTTCAACTCAGTTGAAAACTCAGCTTTCTTTATTACCCCCCCTTTCTAAGGGGGGATTTATTGTATAAGTTTGGTTAAAACTAGCAGTTACTCCCCAAAGTGCGGCTAAGAGTATCCAATTTAGAGTATTTAAGCGAAAGTCAAATAAGGTTACATCTACGGTATTAAATAGAGTGACCGATAGAAAAGCTAGGATGTAACTAAAAAGTATTAGCTTGTCAGAACTAGGATAAGTGCGATCGCCTGCAACTACAATAATCGCTCGCACAATTACTATCCCAACTATCAAGCAAAGTAAAAGTGCTGCGGGAATCCCAGCTTCCGCCGTCAGCATTAAAAAGAAGTTGTGGGGATGTCCTAGCCAGAGGTGCATTTTAGCTTCATACAGAGCGGTAAAGTTACGCAGTCCCCAACCAGTCCAAGGACGCTTGATTGTTAAGTCCCAGGCAAATTTCCATTGAGTGGTTCGCAGTAATGCTAGGGGGCGATCGGGGTACAATTGGTCTGTTAGCCTTGCCCAAAAAAAAGCTGGGACAATTTTTCTTAGTAGTTCTTGGAAGGGCGATGGCGCAAAGGCTGCTAGGAGAATGCTACTTGAAATCGCACTTACTGCCACTATTACCCAACGCCAACGTTGATAAAGAGCGTAGCCCAAACAAGCAATTATGGCGATCGCCCAAGCGTTACGTGAGTTGGTCAAAATTAAAGCAATTAAGTTACCAAAAGTCGCCGTGCTTAAAAAAATTAAGGTTAAATAATTAGGAGTTTTGACGCGAAACTCTTGATAGCTTTCTAATAGCAAGCCCAAACTTAAGATAAAAACGATTACTAAGTAGCCAGCTAAAATGTTGGCATAAAGAAATATAGAGGACATTCGCCCTGGGGGATTGCCAAGCAATGTAATTTGCCAACCTATTAATGGTTGCAAGTAGGCGGGGCTAATCCAATTTAAAAATAATTGTCCCAATCCAATAATTACGACAGGTACAGAAGTAATTGTTAGTAACCAACTCATGCGGCGCAGTTGGGCAGGAGTGCGAATTAGTTTGCTAAAGCCAGCAAATAAGAGAAAGAAGGGTAAAAAGTTAAATAAGCCCAAAAAAGCATCGCCAAGATTTACAGCAAAGCCTGTAGAAATAATCAGTAAGAGGGCTATTGTTGCTAATCCCCAATTTAGGGGACGATTAATAATGCGGCGGTACTGCTGCCAAGTAATTAGTAGGGAAACAAAAATAGCCACTGCTCCTAATGATGGTAGCAAAGGCAAAAATAATATCCCGATTTGGGCGTAGTTCCAAGCAAATTTGGACGGGCAGCAATGCTGTTGCGCTTTCAAGTAATAGTGCTTTAAACTGTCTCCCAACACGCTTCTTCTGCACGGGTAAGACGAATTTGGGCTAAGGCAAAGATAATTGGAATAATTCGCCCGTAGTTAGTAGATATTGCCCGCCAACCTAAATCGGCAAAAAACCAAGTCCATAGAACTGGTCCCATACACGCAAAGATGCCTCTAACAGCGCCATAACGGGCAGCAGTTACGGTCATACCTTGTTTTGCACCTTGGAGCGCAATTTGGCTTTGCAGCAAGTTAGCGGCGGCAGTTCCACCGCCTATTAGGGCTTCGGTGGCTAGTTGATAGTTGGCAAATTGCAGGGCAAATTGACGGGCAATTTGCTGTAATAATATGGGCTGAACGATGGAACTAACGGCTATTGCACTACCACCTTTGACTAATAAGGCTAGAGGATCGTGCTGTACCGCTAAGGGTAGTGGTTCGGATAGTTCGCATTTGGCGAGAGATTGTTGGACTTTGGTTGTTAACCCTGAGCGATCGCTTTGGGGTAATTTTTTCCAAGCTTTACCTAAAAGGTTTAAAAATATCTCGGCTTCTAAGTCTGTGGTAGTAAGGTTGTTAGAGTAAGGTATTTTCAGATAGCGGCACACTTGAATGATGGCAGTACGATAAGTTACGCAATCGGTTCGTCCGCGTAAGACGGTTACGCCATCGGCGGCTAAGTAGCGAAATCTTTGTTCGATGGCATCGAGCCAAGCAACTCTATCTCTGCTTTGAATATCGATTGGTTGTGGCGTATGCACGTAATCGAGGGGATTGAATCTACGACAAAACAAGAGTTCTGTCAGTTGTTGCAATTCGTCTTCTGTAGCTAATTCCAGCGCCGATCTCATCTCGTCCAATTTTTAACCCTCCAGTCCCCAACTCGTCTTCTTATTCTACTATTTGCTTTCAGTAAGATTGCTAGTTATAACAGTTTTACTTTGCGATTAGTTGGGCGATTATATTATTTACTAAGACAAAAATTAAAAAGTTATGTATGATGTGGCGATCGTCGGCGCTGGGATGTCGGGGTTAGTTTGCGCCCAGCAGTTGCAACAAGCTGGCTATCGGGTAGTTGTAGTCGAAAAGTCGCGCGGATTGGGGGGACGAGTGACTACGCGCCGCTTACAGGATACTTGCGCCGATCGCGGACTTAGTTATTTAATGCCTGATGGGGAATTAACTACAAGTTTTGTGGAGTTACTGCACTCGCAAGATATTGTCACAGTTTGGACAGATACCATCCACGAATTTAGTGCTGAATTGGGGCTAAAAGAAATTAAAACAGCACCTTTGTATATTGCCCCAAAAGGAATGAGTGAAGTTGCGCGATTTTTGGCTAAAGACTTAGAAATCCAGCGAAGTAGGCGGGTAGTTGGTTTAATTTTAAATAATAATTGTTGGCATCTTCAGTTTGCAGATGGTGATGCTGAAGTCGTTGCTAAAGCTGTCGTTGTCGCTATTCCCGCACCTCAAGCGTTGACGTTATTAACACCATTTGCTGCGTCAGGAGTTTTAGATAGTTTGCGCCGAGTAAAGTTTTCTGCTTGTATTAGCGTTATTGCGGGTTATTCGGCTAATTTGGTTTTACCACCTTGGCAAGCGGTGAAGTTTATTGATGACGATACGCTTGCTTGGATTGGTCATGATAGTAGCAAACGTTTGCAAAAGCGGAGCCCTGCGTGCGCGCTTGCGCTATCGCCTGTGTTTGTTTTTCATAGTTCGGCTGAGTTTGCTCAAAACTGTATCGATGCGGAAGATTTGCAAGCTGTAGGGCAACAATTACTCAACAAAGCAGCTAAAATACTTCCCGAACTTGCTCATCCTGATTGGTTGCAATGCGATCGTTGGCGTTATGCTTTTCCGACAATACCTTTAGCCGATAATTGCTTAAACGTTGATTCATTACAACCATTAGTTTGTTGTGGTGATTGGTGTGGAGGACTTAACTTAGAGGGTGCTTTGCGATCGGGGATAGCTGCGGCTAAACAGATAACTCAAGTTTTACAGCCAAGATCGAGTTAAAATTTAAGCCTAGTTAGTTATATTTCATTGTTAGAAATGTCCGCAAGAGATAAGTTTCATTACCTTGTCAGAACTGCTCTTGAAAATCAAGAGTGGACAATTACGGACGATCCTTACCATATAGATTTAGGATTTGTTGATTTCTATATCGATCTAGGTGCGGAAAGATTGATTGCAGCTACAAGGGCAGGTGAAAAGATTGCCGTTGAAATTAAAACTTTTTTAGCTTCGTCAACTATTTCTGAGTTTCATACAGCGATTGGACAGTTTATTAATTATCGTATTGCCTTGGAGACAGATGACCCAGAAAGAAAGTTGTATTTAGCAGTCCCCTTAGACACTTACAATGGATTTTTTCAAAATCCATTTATTCAAACTGTAGTCCGTCGCAATCAAGTTCCACTTGTGGTTTACGATGTCGCAAAACAGGAGATTGCCCAATGGATAAATTAGATTTGTATCGTCAGTTAATTCAACAATGCTTAGAAGCAAGAGCTAAACTGCGCTCGAAGAACGATCCGGTAGAAAGTCAGACAGTTTTTGATACTAAAAGCGATCGCTATTTACTAATGAATGTAGGCTGGAAAAATAGCAATACTCGTATTTATGGCTGCGTGCTGCACGTAGATATTAGGAATGGTAAAATTTGGGTGCAGCACGATGGTACGGAAAATGCGATCGCCGACCAATTGGTAGCATTAGGAGTTTCTAAGCAAGATATTGTACTTGCCTACCACGCGCCTTATGTTAGGCAGTACACAGAGTTTGCTACGGGATGATTTAGGCTACTTTAAAGGGTCGTGTCCCCAGTTTTTTAATGAGTACAACCAGCGAGAATGTTCGATGTCTTTGGTGGGTTTTTGAGCGCTATGGCGATGCACGTAGCTAATTACTTTTTTCATATGGGCTACGTCATCATCGCTGTATTTGTCTTGCTTTTTTTGCAATATCTCGATAATTTTTTGCCCGGATTTATGACCGATTGATTCATCGTTACCGTCTTTTTGTCCGACTTCTTTTGATTCTTCGGTTTTTAGCCAAGATTCAATTTCTTTCGGTGTCATGTTTACTGCTTGCTTAAATTCTTCAATTATAGATTCTGTATCTTTAGTCATAATTGAACTTCTACTCTTTTACTTTTTTTAACGACTCCGGCTTATGGGCTGCTTCTTTACCTGTTTTGTCGCTTTCTACTAGGTACTGGGGATTGTCTTCGGAAGCTGCAACATGGTGTCCTTTAATATCTATGGGTGAAGTGAGTTTTTCTTTAATTTTGCCTGTAGTTGTACCTTGGGCGGTTTCCCATTCTACTTTGTCACCTTTTTTAAACTTTTCTGTCATAGGTTTAATTCTTTTGTTCTATTTAACTTATTATCTTAATTTTTTAGCTGTAAAAATCACTCTTAAAGC
>JAPJOW010000149.1:8800-10462 GCA_030826005.1 Aliterella sp. RAGGC_92 | reverse complement strand
TAGCAACACCAGAAATGATTGCTGGTTGATTTGTCAAACCAAATTTTGTTTGAAATTCATGAATCGATGGTTTTTCAATGCGTTGAATAGGTTGAATATTCATAAGTAATTGTTTTTTGAAATCGTAGAGATTATTTTGAAGGATGTTTTTAAATTCTCTTTGTTGTACGGAAGTATAGGGGCGCAATGTATTGCGCCCCTACGTCGATTTTTGCTACCTTCCATATTTCCCCCCCCTTTTTAAGGGGGCTAGGGGGATCTCACGCTAGGCAAAATAAAGCACATTTTAAAACATTCTTTTAGAATTAAATGTTATAACAAACCGCCCGATTGCAAATCTTTAATACTGCTTTTAACCGCCTGGATTATACAATTAATATCTTCATTTGTATGGGCTGTGGACAAAAAGCCGCTACCACCTCTACTTAATATTCCTCGGTGAATTAAATGATAGGATAATATGCTTAAACCCAAAGAAGATGAATCGCCAGAGTTGTTACTTGAGGCTGAACTAGCAGGCCCAAATAATGAGCCAAAATTTATCATTTTAATAGGTATTTTTCCAGCTTCAAAGTAGGTATTTAATGTTTGAATAAATTGGGTAGTGCGTTGATTTAGCTGAGTTTGCAAAGTTTCTCCTTGAGCTTTAAGATATTGCATTACAACTTGTGCGGCGGCTAACGATAAAGGGTGTTTGCAATGCGTACCTGCAAAAAAAGTTTGCTCTATTTGAGGATAAGAATCGTCGCCATACTTCCACATCCCGCCATCAATTTTATCCATATATTTAGCTTTACCAGCAATAATGCCAATTGGCATTCCGCCGCCGACAATTTTGCCATAGGTTGCTATATCGGCACTAACATTAAACCAAGCTTGCGCTCCACCGGGATGAATGCGAAAGCCTGAAACCATTTCATCAAAAATTAAAGCAATGTCTAATTGGGTGGTTATTTGTCTTAGTTGATGGAGAAATTCGCGCGGTTGAAAATCTATCCGGCTACTTTGGACTGGTTCAACTAAAATAGCAGCTAATTCATTTTTGTTTGCTTCGATAATATCTAGCGATCGCAAATTGCCATAATCTAAAACTAAAACATCTTCTGCGAATTTTGGTGGCGTACCTCCATCTATAGTAACTGTAGTTAAATTCCCGTTTATTTCTTTATTTTTAACTAACGTGCCATCAAAATGCCCGTGATAAGAGCCAGAAAATATAGCAATTTTGTGACGATTTGTAATAGCTCTAGCAATGCGAATTGCACTCATAATTGCTTCTGTACCTGTATTGCTAAAAGCTACTCTTTCCATGCCTGTCATTTCGGTAATTAACTGTGCTACTTCCCCGGCTAATTCTGTTTGTACTCCTAGGTGAGTTCCTTTATCTAATTGTTCTATAAGTGCGGCTTTGATAAAGGGTGGATTGTGACCAAAAAGATTGACGCCAAACCCCATAACAACATCAATATATTCATTGCCATCTGCATCCCAAACTTTAGAGCCAAGAGACTTGTTAGCAACTATGGGATAGCATATTTCTTTGAGTGCAAAGTTAAAGTTTGCAGAAACTCGGTTATCGGCTAAAGTAGCGCGATAAGTTTGAGCAATTTGTTTAGATGTTTTAGTGCGATCGCTATATTGAGCGATGAATGTTGATAAATA
>JAPJOW010000149.1:0-8700 GCA_030826005.1 Aliterella sp. RAGGC_92 | reverse complement strand
TTCGTTTAGTAACGGAATCAAAGGATATAAGGGATGTTCGGGAAAGCGATCGCTAATTAAAGCTAATTTGGCTTGCCAGCAATCCCTAGAAATCTGTTGTAATGGGTAGCCAAAGGATTGAATAACTTTAAACAGCATTTTTAATTCCAAAGGTTGAGGATTTAATAAGTGAAATGCTTTGCCTAAAGATGCTGGTTGTTGTGATAAATAGACAATGGCTTTGCTGACATAATCTACTGGTGCTAATCCTTCTAGATGTTCTCCTGGGGGGAAACTGCCCAAGTTTAAACAACCGACAAGTAACCTAGATAAAAGATCGTTGGGATTGAATGCTCCAGTTTGACTATGCCCAGAGATTCGCCCTGGTCTATAAATAGATAGGGGTAAACCGCGATCGCCTGCAATCTTAATTAACTTTTCTGCTACCCATTTACTTTGCGCGTAGCCGCCTTCTGGGACGGGTATCTCATCTAGACTAGAATCTTCGGAAACTACGTTTATGCCTGTTTCTCCAGCCGCCGAGAAGACGCTAATAGTAGAAATAAAGTGTACGGGCTTGATTTTAATTTGACTGGCTAATCGTAAAACTTCTTGAGTTCCCAAAACGTTCGCCGCTTTGAGAGTAGAGTAGGGGGAAGCATGATGAACCCACGCGCCATTGTGGTAAATAACATCAATTTTTGCGGCTAAGGCGGCAAACTGTACTTCACTAAGTCCGAGTAGTGGCTGCGATAAATCTCCCACAACGGGAATAATTCTCGAACTATGCCCAATATTATTGAGTGAGTAAAAGGCAAAAGTATCCTGAAGCTTGCGTTTAGCCGCTTCTGCATTGTTTGCACGTACCAAGCAATAAATATCTGCCCCAGTTTGTTGCAATAGTTCAGCAAGTAAAAATGCACCCAAAAACCCCGTAGCACCTGTTAGGAAAATACTTGCAGGTTTGGCAACGGGAATATATTTTTTTGGACAAGTAATTTCTAAATCGAGGACGGCTTCAGCTTGAAGATCGAAAACTGGAGGTGGAGGAGTATTTGATAATAGTCTTTGGGCAAATTCAGCTACCGTAGGGGCTGTAAATATAGTTTGCATGGGCATATCCACATCAAACGTTTGCCGAATCCGGGCAAATAGACGCACGATCGCCAAGGAATGACCGCCCAGGGCAAAAAAGTCATCATGAATCCCTACTCTTTCTAAGCCTAAAATCTCTGCCCATAGATGGGTTAGTTGCGTTTCTTGCTCGGTACGTGGTGGTATATAGGTTTGTAATTGTGTTGCGGGCGATCGCGCTGCGGGTAATAATTGACGATCGACTTTGCCATTAACATTTAGAGGCAGGGCTTTTAGAGGTATAAATACTGATGGCAGCATATATTTAGGTAGCTTCGATTGTAAAAAGCCGCGCAAGTCGTCAATTAAAGCTGGTTCTAAAACAACGTAAGCAACTAATTGGTCATTGTTTGCTGTTACTACTGCTTGCTTTACTTGTGGATACTGAGAAATTGCAGCCTCCACTTCCCCTAACTCAATGCGGAAGCCTCTAACTTTCACTTGGCGATCGCTTCTACCCAAAAATTCAATATTGCCATCTTCCCGATAGCGTCCTAAATCTCCGGTTTTGTAAAGTCGCGCCCCAGGAGTTTTACTAAAAGGATGGGGAATAAAACTACTAGCAGTTAAGTCTGGGCGATGGTGGTAGTGTCTGGCTAAACCATCGCCGCCAACGTAGATTTCGCCGCTAATACCGATAGGAAGCAGTTGTAAGTAGCGATCTAAGATATAAACTTGAGTGTTGGCGATCGCGCAACCAATAGGGACATTTTCTAGATGGCGATCGTCTGTAACTGAGTAACAACAACTAAATGTAGTATTTTCGGTAGGACCATAGCCGTTAATTAGCTGACAATGTTGAGATTTTAGTAATTTTTGGACGTGGGGAACAGATAGCACATCACCACCCGCCAAGATTTGTTTTACTGTCTGTAAATCTTCTAGTTGCTCGTCTACCATGAGGTGAAACAAGCTTGCTGTTAGCCACAGGGTTGTAATTTGATAATTGCGAATTACTTGCCCTAATGCTAATAATTCGGTGTTATTAGGAAACAATACTAATTTTGCGCCATTTAACAAACAGCCCCAAATCTCAAAAGTTGCTGCATCAAAGGATATCGGCGCAGCTTGTAAAAATACTTCTTGAGCATTTAATTGAGCGTAATTAGTTGCTTTGACTAATCTCACTACACCTTTATGCAGGACGCTGACACCTTTGGGAATGCCTGTAGAACCGGAGGTGTACATAATATAAGCTAAATTGTCAGGAGTGATATTAATGGGCGGATTTTCCTGACTTTCTAAGCTGATATCTTGCCAATCTGCATCTAAGCAAATAATTTTAGTATTGACGGGTGCAAGTTTGGTTAGTAACTGTTTTTGAGTCAAAAATACTGGCGCGTGGACATCTGCTAATATCGCCGTTATTCGTTCCTGGGGAAAGGCGGGATCGATTGGGACATAAGTTCCCCCAGCTTTGAGAATGGCTAGAATACCGATAACCATCTCTAAAGAACGCTCTAAGCAAATAGCAACTGGAATCTCTAACCCCACATTGAGTTTTTGTAGATGGTGCGCCAACTGGTTAGCACGGCTATTTAATTGTTGATAAGTTAGATATTGATCTGCAAACACTACGGCGACGGCTTCCGGGGTTTGTGCGGCTTGGGTTTCAAATAATTGTTGAATGCACTTGTCTTGAGGATAATTAGTTTGGGTGTTGTGCCAATTTAGTAATTGCTGTTGTTCGGCGGTGGTTAGTAGTGGCAAAGAAGCGATCGCCCTAGCGGGATTTGCGACTATTCCCTCTAATAATGTTTGCAAATGACCTAGCATTCGTCGGATCGTAGTGGGAAGGCGATCGCTTAAAATTTCTAAAGATAGCTCGGTACTAACTCCAGCTTTAAGAGCAATCGCGTAATTGGTTGATTCTATAGATTGAATTTGGTGAACTTGCATTTGTGTCGCCCATTGTTGCAAGCCAGCGTCTACAGGGTAATTCTCAAATACTAAAATGCTTTCAAATAAAGGCAGATCGCGCGGTACATCGCTCCAAGTTTGTACCTGTACGAGGGGGCTATATTCGTACTGTTGCACTTCTACTTGTTGCGCTTGGAGTTGCTGCAACCAGGGTATTAGTAAGGCTTTGCCCGATACTTGTACTCGTACTGGCAAGGTGTTGATAAATAGCCCTACCATTGATTCTGAACCAACTAAGGTAGGTGGACGACCGGAAGATGTTGCCCCAAATACAATATCTTCTTCACCACTATAACGAGCTAAAAGTATAGCCCAAGCGCCTTGTAGGAGCGTATTTAAAGTTAATTTGTGCTGTCGTGCGATTGATTGCAGCGCGGTTGTAGTAGCTTTTGATAGTTTGAGCGAGTGGTTGCTATAGTTTGCTGCTTTTTTTAACTTTAGCGGAGTAGGTGCAGTAAATCCTTTAAGAGTCTTGCGCCAAAAAGTTTCGGCTTGGGATAAGTCTTGTTGTTGCAACCAGTTAATATAATCTGCGTAGGGGCGCGTTGCAAGGGAGCGATCGCTTAATCCTGCATAAGCAAGCGATACTTGTTGCAGGACTAAAGCTGTAGACCATCCATCTAAAATTAAATGGTGGCTACTCCAAACAAAATGATAAGTATTTTTGGCTATTTGAATTAGCGTGAGACGTAATAGCGGCGGCTGACTAAGATCGAATCCCTGCTTGCAGTCTGCTTGTAGAAAATCTGTCAATTGCTGTTCAATTTCTAAAGAGTTTTGCCAGTCGTAATATTGCCAAGGTAGAGTTACAGACTTATGAACTACCTGAAACGGCTCTTTGTATTGCTGCCAGTGAAAAGAAGTTCGTAAAATAGGATGAAGGTTAATAACTTGTTGCCAAGCTTGCCGAAAAGCTGCGATGTCAAGAGTTTGACTAAACGTATAGCAACTTTGTACGACATAAACCCCTGATGGCGCGTGGAGAGTATGAAACAGTATCCCTTGCTGCGTAGGCGAAAGCGGGTAGATGTTTTCGATATTTTTTTTATTCATTAGTTGAGTTCGGCAATTAAGCTGTCTAATTCTTGTTGCGAAAATTGCATTTGAGGAAAATCTGTAGGCGTGTAACCGCCAGCATTGGGAGATTGACAGTGAGCAATTAGCGATCGCAATGCCCTAATAAAGTCTTCAGCTAACTTAGTAATGGTGGCTTGTTGATGTATTGCTTGGCTGTAAGTCCAATTGAGGCGCAACTGATTACGCTCAATTAATCCATTTATTTCTAATAAACAGTTACGTTTTCCTCGTGGGCTTTGAGTTACACCGCTAGATTCGGAGGCGCTTTGAAATATAGACAATACTTGGTCAAACTGACCTAAGTAATTAAACTTCACTTCCGCTTGGGGCATTGCTTGCAGCCCCTCGTCTTGGCGCAGATAGCGCAATACACCATAATTAATCCCTCGGTGCGGAATACTACGCAATTGCTCTTTAATCGTCTTTAATGCCGTTTCTGGGGCGCTATTTGCTTCTAGGTGCAAATGTACAGGGAAAATAGTAGTAAACCAGCCAATTGTCCGCGATAAATCGATATTGGGGATAATATCTTCTCGTCCATGCCCTTCTAAGTCAATAAAGAGCGAATTTACTCCCGTCCACTGCGAAAAAGCTTGGACTAATGCTGTAAGTAAAATATCGTTAATTTGAGTTTGATAGGCGGCGGGAACTTCTTGTAATAAAACTTGGGTTTCTTGCGGGCTAAGAGTTACAGACACCGTAGCTGCCGTAGCTTCAATATTTTCACCATTGGGAAAATCTACAGGTAGAGGCTGTAAAGAAGCTTGACTAAGCCAGTAATCTCGCTCTAATTCCACATCGCTAGATTGAGCGTATTTTTGTAGTTGTTCCGCCCACTGTTTGAAAGAGGTGGTTTTTGCTGGTAATTGGATTGTTTGACCATTACTAAGCTGTTGATAAGCTGTTTGCAAGTCTTCTAGCAATATGCGCCAAGAAACACCATCGATAACTAAATGATGAGCGATCGCTAATAATCGGCTAGGTTGTTGCATTCCTAATTGAAATAAGACAACTCGTACTAATTGCCCAGATAGGTTTAAGCTGGTTTGCAAAGTAGCGGCGGTAGTCTCAATTGCCTGCTGTTGCTGGCTTAGAGGCAAAGCTGATAAATCGACAACGGTAAAAGGTGTTGCACTGGTAGGAGGATTACAACTACATTCTGTTTGGGTAAAGTGCGATCGCAAAATATCATGATGTTCGAGCAGTTTTTGGACTATTTGCTCCCAAAACGTGCGATCGCACTTTTGAGGTACTTCTAACATAACTGCCTGATTCCAATGATGAGGATCGGGCAATTGTTGGGCAAAAAACCAATGTTGAATAGGTGTTAAAGGTAGAGAACCCGTAACAAGTCCTTGTTCTGCTGGCAATACCGCTTTGGTACTAGCAACTATTGCTAACCCCGCGATCGTTTGATCTTCAAATATTTGCTTGGGTGTCAGTTGCAAACCAGCTTGATTAGCTTTGGCGATTACCTGCAAGCTGAGGATCGAATCTCCACCCAATTCAAAAAAGTTATCGTTTACGCCAATATTTTCTACTTGTAAAACTTGCCTCCAAATTTGGACTAAAGTTTCTTCAACATCATTACGCGGGGCGGTAGAATCTAACTTCGCTCTTTGAAGATCGGGTAATGGTAAAGAGTTACGGTCTATTTTGCCATTGGGTAAAAGTGGCAAAACATCTAAGAAAATAAAAATAGCCGGGATTGTATAGTCTGGTAGTCTTTGTTTTAAAAAACTCCGCAATTCGCTAACGGTGGGGGGCTGCTGACGAGCTACGATATAAGCTACTAAACGCTGTTGACTTGGTATATCTTCTCGGACGATCGCAACGTTTTGTTTTACCTGTGGGTGTTGGCTAAGTTGCGCTTCTATTTCTCCTAACTCAATGCGAAAACCTCTTAACTTTACTTGGCTGTCTTTGCGACCAATAAATTCAATCGCGCCATCGGTGCGATAACGCCCCAAATCTCCAGTTTTATAGAGTCGTTCCCCCGTAGCAAAAGGATGAGGAATAAACTTTTGGGCGGTCAAATCTGGGAAGTTGCCATAACAGCGCGCTAGACTATCACCACCAATATAAATTTCACCCGCAACACCTACAGGCACTAACTGGAAGTAGGAATCTAAGATATAAACTTGCACGTTGGCGATCGCATTACCAATTGGTACTACTTTATATTCATCCTCAGACTGACACCGCCAAAATGTACTATCGATCGTTGCTTCGGTAGGGCCATAAAGATTATACAGTTCTACCTTTGGTAAACAGCTAAAAAATTGCTGTTGCAAGTCAGTAGTTAATACTTCCCCGCCACAAAATACCCGCCGCAAACTTTGACAATGGGAGAGTTGGGGATTTTCTAATAGCAATCGTAGTTGCGTGGGTACTAATTGCAAAATAGTTACTTGTTGGGCAGCAATTAAGTCAACTAAATAGCCACTGTCTTGATGTCCGCCGGGTTGGGCTAATAGCAATTTAGCGCCTGCTAGTAGAGGGGCGTAAAACTCCCAAACCGAAGCATCGAAGCTAAAGGGAGTTTTTTGCAGTACGCAATCTGCGGAAGTTAAAGGAAATTCTGCTTGCATCCACAACATATGATTGCAAATTGCCCTGTGGGGAATCATTACCGCTTTGGGAACTCCGGTAGAACCGGAGGTATAGATCGCATAAGCAATGTTTTCCGGTTGTACTGTAGTAATGGGGTTAGCTTGACTTTCTCGATTGATTGAAAAGCGATCGCTATCCAAACAAATAACTTGTGCTGGTTTGGGCAGCAAATTAACTAATTTTTCCTGAGTCAGCAATACTGATACGCCAGCATTCTCTAGCATAAATGCCAACCGTTCTTGGGGGTAATCGGGATCTAAGGGTAAATATGCGCCTCCAGCTTTAAGAATGGCTAATAGTCCTACCACCATTTCTAAGGAACGTTCGACGCAAATTCCTACCAAAACATCAGGACAAACGCCTAGTTTTTGCAAATAGTGGGCTAACTGATTTGCCTGAGTATTTAGCTGTTGGTAAGTTAGTTGTTTGTCTGCAAATACTACGGCGACAGCTTCGGGTGTTTGGGTGGCGCGATCGCTAATTAACTCATGAATGCAACGATCTAAAGAATATTCAGCTTTAGTACCATTTCCATATAGCTGCGGGTTTAGAGGTAGTTGGGCAACGTGTTGATGAGGATTTGCCACAATTCCCTCTAGAACTATTTGCAAATGCTCTACCATCCGGCTAATAGTTGTCCCATCGAATAAATCGGTATTGTATTCTAATGCACCTGTTAGCCCTAACTCGGTTTCCTCCATTAATAAAGTCAAATCAAACTTAGCTGTTTTGCTATTGGTTTCTACCGTTTGCCAAGTCAAACCAGACAACTCTACTTGGGACAATGATGTATTTTGCCAAACAAACATTACTTGAAACAACGGCGTATGACTCAAATCTCTTTGCGGATTTAAGGCTTCTACCAATAGATCGAAAGGCAAGTCTTGATGTTCGTAAGCACCTAAAGTTGTCTCCCGCACCCGTTTTAATAGTTCTCGAAAGCTGGGATTATCAGATAAATCGGTACGCAATACTAAGGTGTTGACAAAAAAGCCGATTAAATTTTCTATTTCCGTGCGATCGCGATTGGCAATTGGCGTACCAACAACAATGTCACCCATTCCCGCATAGCGAGAAAGTAACACTTGAAAAGCGGCTAAAAAAGTCATAAACAAAGTACAACTTTCCTGCTGGCTGAGGCTTTTAAGCGCAATAACTAATTCTTGTGGGAGGTGAAAAGATTGGCTTGCACCGCAAAAAGATTGACTATGCGATCGCGACCGATCGCAAGGTAACTCTAAAACTGGTAAATTGCTTCCTAGTTGCTGCTTCCAGTAGTTAAGTTGACGTTCTAAAACTTCTCCTTGTAAATACTGTCGTTGCCAAACTGCATAGTCGGCGTATTGAATAGTCAATTCTGGTAAAGGAGAAGGTTTGCTTTTACAGTAACATTCGTATAGCGTCGCTACCTCCCGCACCAACACATCTATTGACCAACCATCGCTAACAATGTGGTGCATGGCGAACACTAATATATGTTCGGTTTCACTTAGACATAACAACGTACTTCTAACTAACAACCCAGATCCTAAGTTGAAAGGTTGCCCAATTTCTTGAACTGTTAGTTTTTGTGCTTCAATTTCTCGTTCTCCGGTTGGTAACGCCGTAAGATCGATTAATTTAATAGTTAGCTTTTGACAAGGAGTAACAACTTGAATTGGTTGCCCATCAACAACTATAAATGCTGTTCGCAAAACTTCGTGTCGCCGGATGATTTCGTTAAAGCTGTTTTCTAAGGCGGGAAGATTTAGTACACCTTTCAAGCGCAAAGCCGCAGAAATATTGTAAAAAGGACTGTTTGGTTCTAACTGATTGAGAAACCATAACCGTTGTTGGGCAAAGGATAACGGCAAATTCTCAGAACTTGTACGCCTAGCAATTGTGAGTTGAGAAGATGTAATTTCTGCTTCTGCTAATAAGTAATCTAGCAGTTCCAGTTTGTCAGATTGCAAATATAAGTCTTCCATTGTATTTCCT
>JAPJOW010000148.1 GCA_030826005.1 Aliterella sp. RAGGC_92 | reverse complement strand
CTAGAGAAGTTAAAATCTTCATTTACCGCCGCCTGGAAGCGTTCTACAGCCTCCGAAACCGTCGCACCATTACTAGACCAGCCTAGTAGTTTGCCGTACCTTGAGCCAAATAACAGCCCTTCTTTGAGAGTTTCCCAACCATTTTGAGCCGATTCTAGAGCGCGATCGCTAAAATCAATCGGTTTGCGGTAATGTGCCATCAAGACAAATAATCTCACCGCCATTGGATCTGTCGGACGATCTAATAATTCGCGGATTGTAATAAAATTGCCCAAAGACTTAGACATTTTTTCATCATTTACCGTCACCATGCCGTTATGCAGCCAGTAATTTGCTAAAGGCTTACCCGTCACCGCCTCCGATTGAGCAATTTCGTTTTCGTGGTGGGGAAAAATTAAGTCAGCGCCGCCAGCATGAATGTCTATCGTGTCACCCAGGCGATCGCGTACCATTGCCGAACATTCTATATGCCAACCTGGTCTTCCTGCACCCCAGGGCGACTCCCAAGCAGGTTCTCCGGGGTTTGCAGCCTTCCACAGGGCAAAATCAAAGGGATCTTGTTTTTTACTAGCTTCTGCGTCCTCTATCCTTCCACTAGCCCCCGCTTGGGAATCCTCTAACCTCCGCCCTGACAGTTTCCCATACTCCGTAAAAGAGCGAACTTTATAATAAACATCTCCCCCAGAAGCGTAAGCATAATCTTTTTGCTCTAGTTCGTGAATTAACCTTTTTATCCCGTCTATAGTGTGAGTAGCACGGGGATACTCGTCGGCTTCCTTGACATTTAACCGCGCCATGTCTTCAAAATATGCTTGGATATACTTCTCTGCGACTTCCTCCATAGAGGAACTTTCTACTCTGGCGCGATTGAGAATTTTGTCATCAATATCGGTAAAATTTTGCACGTAGCGCACCTGGTAGCCCAAAAATTGCAGATAGCGGCGCACTACATCCCAAACAATACAAGCCCGTGCATGACCCAGATGGCAGTAATCATATACTGTTACGCCGCAATAGTACATTTTAACGGTGTTAGAAGCGATCGCCTTAAATTCTTCTTGGCGGCGAGTTAGGGTGTTATATATTTTTAAAGTCATCAAATCAGCCAGTAAGCTAATAATAGGGGAGGAGGGCTGTTAGAAAAAAGCTAACATTTTATAATGCTACTCGAAACACTCTCCACGTTAAAGCTTTCGTTTTTTGACCTTTAGACAGCGACTCCGCTATGCAATCAGCAGTTAGTTCCGACCAATCTCAAGTAATGGATATCCAAAAACGCGGTTTGCCAGTGACAATTATTACTGGTTTTCTCGGTAGTGGCAAAACAACTTTACTCAATCACATTCTGACTAACCAAGAGGGTGTAAAAACCGCAGTTTTGGTAAATGAATTTGGTGAAATTGGCATCGACAACGAGCTAATTGTCACCACAGGCGAAGATATGGTAGAGCTAAATAATGGTTGTATTTGCTGTACCATCAATAACGATTTAGTTGAAGCCGTTTACAAAGTTTTAGAGCGCCAAGAACAAATAGATTACCTAGTTGTAGAAACAACAGGACTTGCCGATCCTTTGCCTGTAGCGTTGACTTTTTTAGGTACAGAATTACGCGATTTAACTCGTTTAGATTCGATTGTTACGGTAGTAGATGCCGCAAACTATAGTTTAGATTTATTTAACTCCGAGGCGGCTTTAAGTCAGATTCAGTACGGCGATATTATTTTGCTCAATAAAGCCGATTTGGTTGATGAAGCCGATCTAGATTTACTAGAAGTAAAGATTCGAGACATTAAAGCAGGTGCAAGGATTCTTCGCACTACACGCAGTCAAGTAGCGATTCCGTTAATTTTGAGCGTAGGGTTGTTTGAATCGGATAAGTATTTTGAAGAAGAAGCAAAAACTGAACATCACCACCACCACGATCATCATCACCACGACCATCATAATTGCGACGATCCCAGCCACGATCATTCTCATCACTTAGAAAATGATGGGTTTACCTCAATATCATTTTTAAGCGATAAGCCGCTTTCAATTCGTAAGTTTCAATATTTTCTCGACAATCAATTACCAGAGAATGTTTTTAGAGCCAAAGGAATTATGTGGTTTGAGGAAAGCCCCAAACGGCATATATTTCACCTCTGCGGTAAGCGGTTTAGCATCGATGATGATGAATGGAAAGGCGAATTCAAAAATCAATTAGTTTTAATTGGACAAAATCTAGACCACGATGCTTTGTTAACCCAGTTACAAAATTGTATTTCTGAACCTTCCACAAGTCGCGGGAAAGGTTTCGGTAAGTAGCGAGACTATTTCGCCCCCTAACCCCCAACTTTGGGGGAACAAGAGTTTAAAGTCCCCCAAAGTTGGGGGATTTAGGGGGCTTAAAAGCTTCAGTCTCGAATCAATAGACTTGCGCGATCGCCCAGGCATAATAGTTTGAAAGCGATTTAAGTTTTATTTAGCAGCTTTAGCACACTGTACGATCGCAACTCCTGCGCGATCGCCCATTAATTTTTCTTGGTCGTAACCTAAGACTAATTCCCAAGCTCGTTCTGGGTAGCGCTCGGCTAAAGGTAAAGATACATCAGTAAGCATCCATTGTCCGTGACGCTCATCTTCTCTAATGTGCAATTCCCAATAACCCATTGCTTCTTTAGACAATTCTAAACGTTGAGCGGCGGCTAAATAGTTGCGATAAGCGGCGGGCCCGGCGACTTCAAAGTAAGTTAAACCGCCGTTGTAGCGCAAGAAATATATTTTCCGCTCCGTCATCAAAAAATTATGGTTAGCGCAAGCTAATACTTCCCAAGGTACTAAATCAAAGTAGGCTTCAGGCTGGGTATTCATGCCAAATTCTTCGAGCATCTGAGCAAAATAGGTAGAATGCTTGCGCGACAAACGACCGTTGCCATATTCTTCAATTAGGACGCGCATTAAAGTAGCGTGAACTTCATTGGCTGCACCGCCCATAATCCGAGAAAGACGGCTTCCTTCTACTAAGCCATCAAACGATCCAATTGCTAATATATGCCGATAGCCAGCTTCAGACATTTCCTCGCGCAAATAACGGCTGTCTTCAGATATTGGGGGATTCAGATCGCGATCGCTCCTTTCAATTAAAGCTTGTTTGACATTTAGTGGTTTGATCGCTTCTACATCTAGCTGCGATAATTCCCATTCTTGCCAAGGTGTTTCAATTTTGTCGCGGACTTTGTTTAAGTAGAGCGATCGCTCGTTGGTATAGTGCCGCAAATCGTCGTACCAAAACAGTTGTAAGCGATTGATGCGATAGAGTACGCGCTGAAGAAATAGATGGGCTTTGTCGTCTCCAGAAGCGCCGCTAAAGGCATCTTTAATAGCTTGGGCGATCGCATTATCTACAATACTTGTAAGTTCAAGTTGCCCTTCGATCTTGCTGTCCAAGTCTTCTAAGTCGAGCAGATAAATAAAGTGCTGCTCGGCTTCATCGTAATTGATGGTGTCAGCAATGGGGGTAACGATGTTGCTCTGCATTTAAGGGATTTTTTTGTGTACTGTACTAACTACGATTTTGAGGCATTCAAGGGGCGAACTACATCCACTTTGGAGGTAGATATAGCATCCATGCACATTTTTCCGTAGAAATAGCCTTGACAACTGAATCTTTATATAGGGTTCAGTAAATTTTCCCTTGTTTAACCAATAGCGACAAAGTTAAATTACTTTTTAAATTCTGCGATCGCTCAAAAAAGACAAATTTTAACTGACGGTAATTCGAGGAGTCTACTTTTTCTATGAGCGTAAATCAACTAAGTTTCAAAAGAAAGTTTGTAGCCGCCTTAATCGATGGAATTATTTTAAATAGCGGATTAGGCGTTATTTTAGCGATTATTTCCAACATTGCTAGTGATATTGCTTTACTCAATGCCTATGTAGGGAATGTTAATTTGGTGTTGAGTTTGGTTTACTTTGCTGCTTTAGAGAGTATTCCCAAACAATTAAGAATTGGCAGAAGATTAGTTGAAACGAAAGTATCAAAATAGCAGAGTTTTTTATTGTTTATAGCCAAAATTGGCGATCGCCCATTAGCATACTACTAGGATAAATCCCTTTTAATCGCAATCCAGCTATACGATCCGAGCCGTATAATGGCATTGGTAGTCGGGGTACTTGCAATGCTCCGTGATGTAGTAGTGTAAGCTTCAATGTAGTCTCGATAACACTTTCAATTGATACTTGATGTCCTCTCGAATGCACAATTAAACGCAAAGGTTGAGACAATCCGACACTTTCAGAAACTTTGGTTGTAACCAAAATCGCTTCCCGTGAAGATAACTTTAGCGCTAATCCTTGGGTTGGTGCAGCAATAGTTTTTTCTTTCCAATCATATAACCTTGGGCTTCCAGACTTTTTACATTCGACTAAAATAAACTTTGCCTCAATTGCTTCAGCCCACTCTAATAAATGACCTACTTCTTCGCCACAAAAAGAACCATCACGATAAATCAATACTGTTTTGTTTTTTAATTCCGCTCCCGGTAGCAAGGTTTCTAAAACACGCTGAGGGATTTCTTCACCTTCAACGAACGCATCTTCTAATTGGTAGCGGATAAACTCGCCGTTTGCACCGTATAAACGAACACTTGCACAAGCGTTTACTGTTCCTGCTAGTTTCTTCTTAGTATTTCTAGCAATATCTAAGCCAATACAATAATCAGCAATTTTTAACGGTTCAGCTAAGATAAAAGGTAAATTTCCCAACTTTGCTAGTATTCCAGGAATTACTTGATTTAGAATTTGGTTGGGAGCAACCTTGCTAAGAGTATCGTCGTAAATAATTTGACTGGCAATTTTCCGCCGGAGTAGTTGCGAGTAAATGCGCTGATATAAGCTACCACCATCATCATTATCAGCAGTGCGATCGTTTTGGGGTAAAAATACTAAAACAATGTCTGGCGGAATTACTGTTAATTCGTTAATGGCTTTTTCTACTTCTGCTCTAAGCGCCGCGCCGCTTAAATCTTTAACAGACAGGAATTTTTTGCTAATAATATCGCTACTAAATCCATACTTTCGCAACCGTTGCGTAATATTCTCGCTACTATTACCTTCTAAAAAAGAGCCAACAGTCATCTCACAAAGTTTTAAGACAGAAATTCTAATGCTTCTTGACGACTCATGGTAATCCTTATGTCGGCTATACACACTACCTTGAGATCAGCCCATAAGGACTCTACCTCTAATTCCCTTAACGTTGTTACCAAAGAGAAGTGGAGTTTGATCGAGAGGAGTTGATGGTTGCCAAAATAAATCTGAATAATTACGACTATTAATACTTTTTTCTAATCCAAGTCCATAATCAGCTAAAGCAGTTTGAGCTAATTGATTATAGTGTGTCAAACGATTTTGCCGTTCTAGATGACGAATTTTCATTTCTTTGAGCAAGTCCCCGTACTTAACTTGAAATTGCTCGGCAGTTTCTGGAGTAATGCACGGACGTAAGGCAGCTAAGGGATAACGAAACTGCTTTTGATTTTTCCCAAACTGGACACTAACAACAGGCTGATCTAGTGGTGCTTCTATGAGTTTTTGTTTGCTAACTGAGCCTTGAGCTAGTTTTATTAGCTCATCTCTTTGTTCTCCCAACGTTCCCACAATTTCTGTAATCGTACAATTACCACCGCGTTCAATTTCTTGAACCTTAAGATTCAGCAAAACCTGTTTAGGGTTTTGTCGATAAGGATGACTATCAAAAAACTCATCCAAATTGAGTGTTGGAACAATCTCGCTATCAATTGTTAGAGTAATACAAGCTTTTAGCTCATTTTGTAGTTCAATAGTTTCTGCCCAGACCTCTGCCTTGCGGACAACTTTTACTCCCTTTTGTTCTTTAATAAAAATAGGTGACAAGGGGCGATGAACTTTTAGTATTTGAACTGCAAGTTTAGCCAAAACTTGCGGTGTCGCAGAGGGTTCACGCACCCATTGAATTGAAAAAGTGCGATCGCCAATATCTGCTTTTAACTCCTCTTGAATCTCTGCTATTGCCTCTCGCCATTGGTTTTGACTTGGCATTTGTTGCCCCACTGTTCCTACAACCCAAAAGTATCCTTCGTGCCACGACGCAACAATTCCGGGAAATTTGCGGCTAAAACGGAAACTCAAACGGTTGCCCAATTCCTTATCGATTTCCGGCGTTAATCGAAAACATCCCAAGTCCAGTGGTGATAAAATACTTAAAGGGAGAATTTCGCTCAAATGTACGGATTTTTGACCAACAGAAACTACAGCAGTCATGCAGAAACCTCTACATTAGAATTTTCACAAATTGAATTAAATGAGCAGTTTCGACAAGCATATCCGGGATTAGCAGGGAAAAGTTTGGCAAATAATTCTGGATTATTGCGGTACTTTTTTAAGCTTGCTTGATGTTTTTGAGCTATTTGTACAAACTCAATTTGAATTGCTTTTAGTTGGATAGGTGTAGCAGTAATTGCTTTTGAGCGTTTGCCATTTTCCAAGTTATAAAATGAAGCAACAGCAGGCTGATTTGGATATAAATAACTGGCAGCTAGTAAGTAAACATAACCTTGTCTTAGATCGAAGTCACTTTTGCCAGTTTTGAAGTCTAAAATATGTATCTTCCCGTCTGGTTCTTTAAAAATACAATCAATTGCTGCATACAAGTTGAAGCAATAATTACCATATTTAATTAATATCGGTTTTGGAAATCCCTCATCTCCTCGAATTAAGATAATTAGCTCCTTACCGAGCAATATAGGAAATTCTTGATATCTTTTTAAAATCCCAATTACTCTTTTCTGAATTTCCTCAGTTTCTTGCCTCAACTGCAAAGCTTCAACTACTTTTTCTAACCCCTGCTCTCGATCTAATACTAAGTTTTGTTGATGAAATTCGTATACTCCCCTTTGTGCTAAATGTCCAATTTGTTGATATTGGTTATTTTGATTGACTAAAGCTGCAATGGCTGGTTCTTTGGAACGTGCTTTATGAAAACCTCGTTTCATATCGCAGTGCAAACTTTCTTGTCCTATTGCTGGCTCAAACAATGACCAAAGGTGAAAACTGGCATAAGGTAGCCATGTCATAAGTGCTTAATTTACGAGTTGGTTTTTAAATCAACATATTAAGCGTAGTTTAACCTAGTTTTTTGTCAATATAGCAACTTGGTTGAAAATTGATTTTTTCGTCAAGTTCTAGTAGACTATTGAGTTAAGTAGGGAATAAATGTAGTGCAAACTTTTGGTCAACTTATCCGTCAAGCACGGAAAGACAAGGGACACAGTCAACGAGAACTAGCCAAGCTAGTAGAACTAGACTTTACATACCTATCTAAGTTAGAAAACGATCGCGCAGATTATCCACCCAAAGAGTATGTTATTCAACAACTAGCACACTATCTAGAGTTGAATAAAGAAGAATTAATTTTTTTAGCTGGTCGTATTCCTCAACGCGACGAGGATTTTATCAAGCAAAATTATAAAGCAATGCCTGTCTTATTTCGGCGGATGCAGGAAAATCCTGAATTTGCTCAAAGGATTTTTAAAGAAGCTACACAACAAGAAACTGAGGAGAAGCCAGATTGAATGTCATTAAACCCTATCGTTTTATTTCTCATGATGAAATCGAACATCGTGCTAATGATATTTTAAAACTTATGCAGCAAACACAAAAATATGCTTTAAAATGGCCCTTAGATGCTAGTCGTGTTGCTGAGTTTTTAGATTTAGACGTAGTTTGGGATAAGATATCTCCTGACGAGCAAGGCTTGATAGCAGCAAGAATTTTACCTCTAGAGCGTCTCATTGAAATTAACGAAGATATTTTAAAATTACCTAAAGGATTTGAATCATCAACAGTAGCTCACGAAATCGGACACTGGGTACTTCATATTAATTCTGAAGAAGTTAATAATTTTTTGAAACATTTCAAACAAAATGTTGAAATTAATACTGAACCTTTTTTATGTCGCAATTATGGGAATTTATATGGAATTGAACGTCAAGCTCAGTATTTTTCTAGCTGTTTGACGATGCCAAAATTTAGATTAGAAGAATTACAAAAAGGACGCAACTTAACTAACTGGAAACATCTTTATGCAATCAAAGATGATTTAGGAGTAACTATATCTAATTTAACTAATCGATTAAAAGTTTTAAATTGGATTGTCTTAAACAAAACTTCTAAACAAGTTTATTTAGGTAAATCTGCACCTAGTAACAATAAATAGCTGCTTATACTTCTGTCTTAAAGCATTTTACGCATATTATTCTTAATAGGGTCAAATCCTCTAGAAAAGCGGGTAGTGTTATCGTAATAAGCGCCGCTTAAGTTTGCGCCAAAAAGCTTTGTATTTACCAATTTAGCTTGTCTGAGATTGGCTTCTGTTAGTTTTACGCCACTCAGATTTGCTCTAGTTAGGTTCGCTTTGGCAAGATTTGCACCGCTAAGGTTTGCTCCCCATAACTTTGCTCTAGCTAGGTTAGCGCCGCTCAAGTCTGCTCCCCAGAGGTTGATTCCTACTAAGTTTGCTCCAATTAGCCTAACTCCAGCTAAGTTAACTCCAGTAAAGTCTCTTTCTCCAGCCGTGTAGCGCTGTTTTAGTTCGTCAGCATTCATAAGATATTTTTTGCAACGGGCGATCGCTCTTTACTCAATTTTGGCATTAATCATCTAAGAAAGTCGCTAGATTAAGATATACCCTTGCTGAAATAAATCTATGGATGCAGCAACAGTTAGTTTACCCCCAACATTGCAATTAAGTCTCGATTTGACAGACGAGCAGTTTTTCCAGCTATGTCAAAGTAACCAAGATTATCAATTTGAGCGCACCGCATCGGGAGAAATAGTCATTATGCCACCTACTGGGGGCGAAACTAGCAACCGCAATATTGAACTAGCTTATCAACTCCAAGCTTGGAGTCGTCAAAGTAAACTAGGTAAAGCTTTTGACTCTAGTGGAGCTTTTACGCTACCTAGTGGTGCAATCCGCGCCCCCGATGTGTCTTGGCTGAAGTTAGAGCGCTGGGAAGCCCTTACACCCCAACAGAGAGGCAAATTTATACCCTTGTGTCCCGATTTTGTGGTTGAGTTGCTTTCTCCTACAGATTCCTTTAAGCAGACTCAGCTAAAAATGCAGGAATATATAGCGAATGGTGCGCGTTTGGGTTGGTTAATTGATGCAAAAAACCGACGAGTAGAAATATATCGCCCTAACCAGAATATAGAATTACTTTCTAATCCAGCATCTTTGTCAGGAGAAGACGTATTACCAGGATTTGTATTAGATATGACTCAAATTCTGTCGCCTGATTGAGCGATCGCAAAAAGTAGCTAGATTATAAAAAGTATGCCTTTGCTGAGATAAATCTATGGATGCGGCGACAGTTAGCTTACCCCCAACATTGCTATTAAGTATTGATTTAACTGACGAGCAGTTTTTTCAGCTATGTCAAGATAACCAAGATTATCAATTTGAACGTACCGCATCGGGAGAAATAATTATTATGCCACCCACTGGCGGAGAAACAGGAAATCGGAACTTTGAAATTACTGTCCAGCTTGGTATCTGGAACAAACAATATAATCTAGGTAAAGGTTTTGATGCTTCTAGCGGCTTTAAATTGCCTAATGGTGCAATTCGTTCTCCTGATGCTTCTTGGCTGAAATTAGAGCGCTGGGAAGCCCTTACACCCCAACAGAAACAAAAATTTCTGCCCCTGTGTCCCGATTTTGTGGTTGAGTTGCTTTCTCCTACTGATTCGCTTAAACAAACTCGGCTAAAAATGCAGGAATATATAGCTAATGGTGCGCGCTTGGGTTGGCTTATTGATACAAAAACGCGACGAGTAGAAATCTATCGCCCCGATCGCACTGTAGAATTATTGGAAAATCCAGTAACTTTGTCTGGAGAAGACGTATTGCCAGGATTTGTATTAGATATTAGCGCTGTCTTAAGCTAAAGCTGCTACTTTTAGTAATCCCTCAAATAACTTCAAACCATCTGTACCGCCAAGTTGAGGATCGGAAGCTCTTTCAGGGTGGGGCATCATTCCCAATACATTACCAGCTTCGTTACAGATGCCAGCAATATTATTGACTGAACCGTTGGGGTTGTCGCCTTCGTAACGAAATAAAACTTGTCCGTTGTCTTCTAACTGTGCTAAAACTTCACTATCAGCGTAAAATTGCCCCTCTCCGTGAGCAATGGGTAAAGTAATAACTTGATTTTGCTTGTAGGCTTGCGTCCAAGGTAAGTTATTACGTTCTACTTTAATAGCAGCGCGATCGCATATAAAGTGCATATCCCGATTTCGCATCAATGCCCCCGGTAATAATCCCGCTTCTGTTAGTACCTGAAAACCGTTACATATCCCTAAAACAAACTTCCCTTGTTGGGCGTGGGAGACTACTTGCTGCATGACAGGAGAAAAACGCGCGATCGCCCCGCAGCGCAAATAATCGCCGTAACTAAAGCCCCCAGGGACTACTACCACATCTAAATCGTTTATATCTGTTTCCTCATGCCATACCATGCGCGTTGGTTGCTTGAGTATATCTTG
>JAPJOW010000147.1 GCA_030826005.1 Aliterella sp. RAGGC_92 | reverse complement strand
CGCAAGCTTGCGAGCGGTAATGTCACGCATTAGCCAGCGTAAGCTTGTCGGTCTACTTCCCTCGTCGCGGATAATTGCTACGGTCAAAGCAATATCAATTGCTTCTTTACGACGCGGACAAATACGCACTTCCCATTCTGTCAATTTGTCGGTGTTATGGAGTTGATTTAACCGCGTGCGAAAAACTTGACGCTGTTTTAGCTCAACATAGTTAATCAGTGGTTTGCCAATTAAAAAAGCTTGAGGAGCATTGAGTAATTCCGCCGCCGCCCGGTTAATTTCGCGGATAACTCCCGCACTATCTGTTACTAAGTAACCATCAGGAGCAAATTCAAATAAGTTATGATAGCGTTGACGTTCGGCTTGAATTTGCAAGCTGGCGATCGCTAGTTGCTCGTTCTGTACCCTCATTTCTTCTTCTGCTACGCGGAGTTCTTCTAAAGCTGTTTCTAACTCCGCCAAAGCTTGAGGGATTATTTCTTGAGTCGGCGTAGGTACTTTATTATACCGATCTTTAATTTCTGCCGTGCGATCGCCTATAGTATTGAGTTTTTGTCCAAATTCTTCTATTTGATTTTTTAGTTTGTCAATTGCTTTTTTCACAGCGTTGAAGGTACTTATTAAAAATTTATTAACTTAATTTTTTATTGTTACTGTTGTGTATCAAAGCAAACAGCGATAAATTTAAGACAAGGTATTATGGCTAGGTCTATCTAAATATTAAGGGATATAATTATTTTTAAATCTACTTTAAGGCTTATATAAGTTCATGATGCCAATCGCTGGCGATAGCTTTTATTAGTTGCGAGCGGATGCGTCTATTTCCTCAATTAAAATAATTACGCCGCGAATTTCATCTAATCTCCCTACTAAAGAAGTGCAAATAATTTTACACTTAATAGATTTACCCCGACGGTTAACAGTAGTGACGCTAATTTCTGCGGTTTTAGTATCCCCAGTTAAGCAATTGCGAATTGGTTGACGCAACTGTTCGACAGGTAAACCAATATCTAAATTCATGAAGTGCTGTCCTAAAACTTCTTGACTCCGCAATCCCCATAAATCTTCATTTTTTTCATTCCAAATTTGGACTATTAGCTCTCGATTTAAAACGGCAACTCCACCAATTAAGCTATTAAAAATTGCCTCTAAAAAACCATTAGCTTGATTGAGTTCTTCACTACGCAAACGCAACTCGGCATTAATTGACTGCAATTCTTCGTTAGAAGACTGCAATTCTTCGTTCATTGTCTCTAGTTCTTCATTAGTAGACTGTAATTCTTCGTTAGTTGTCTCCAATTCTTCGTTTGCAGACTGTAATTCTTCGTTGGTTGTCTCTAATTCTTCGTTAGTAGATTGCAATTCTTCGTGAGCCATTTCTAGCTCTTGGTTAGCGTGTTCGACTTCTTCTTGGAGCTTTTTATAATGACTAACTTCCGTAAAAATAATACTAACACCGAGCAAATTTTGCTGAGGATTGTAAAGGGGGGTAATTTGCACGTCAAAGTAATAAAAATCGCCGCTAAGGCTTTTCCCCTCAATATTACTAAGACTAATTGAACGATGGTTGCCGATCGCTTGGTCGATAGGCGATCGCAATTCTATCGGGCGGGAAGAAAATTCCAACTCTGGCAACGGTTGGTTAATGTCTTTAGAACTAAGTTCAAACAATAGTCGTGCTTGTTCGTTGGCTAAAAGTAATAACCTATTAGGATCGATAACTATCTGAGGGTTAGGACTAATATCAAAAGCAGCATCGCGCAAAAAACGGTTGTTAGATTGAGTAGTAGTTTCAGGGTTATTGTCATAATTGCTACCCATGAAATATTCCCGTTTATTTTCTTGACCAACCTTGGCAAATATGCGCTTTTTCAAATCTATGGGAATGAAAGAATTATTATGACTAAGTAGCAACTCGGCTTTACCTAATACTAAAAAACTGCGGTCATTAAGAGAATAGTGAAACCGAGAAATAATTTTGGACTGAGTTTCCGCATTAAAATACATCAGTGTATTGCGGCAAGATAGCAAGTCGATGTGCGAAATAGGCGGATCTTGCAGCAAATCGTGACGACCAAAAATTACCGAGCGGCGCAAATTTGAGCAAACAGTGTAATTTTCAGGAGTTTTTTTGAAATATCGCTCCAACAGTGGTTGGGGGATGCCTTCTACTTCCTTAGCGTTGTAGGTAGCTTGGCGGGCTTGATTGAGGGCGGTTTCGTCTATATTGGTAGCGTAAATTTTTACTTTTTGGTGAAATTCCTCAATGCCTAAAACTTCAGCTAGTACGATCGCCAAAGTATAAGCTTCTTGTCCCCAAGCACACCCCGCACACCATACGCGGAGGCGCTCGGTAGGAAAATTTTTACGAGCGACAATCTGGGGAACAACCTCTTTTTCTAGATAATCCCAAACCAAGCGATCGCGAAAAAATGAGGTGACGTTAATTAAAATTGTATTAAATAGGTGAGAAAATTCTTCGGGATGTACTTCTAAGTAATCCGTGTAGTCACTATAGGTTTCTATTTGCGCTAACTGCATTCGGATGTGGACGCGACGCATTAAGCTGGGGCGCTTGTAGCCTGTAAAATCAAACCCGCGATTAAGTTTGAGGTAGTTAAGCAACGCTTCAAAGTCGGAGTTTAATTCTGGATTATTCATAAAAAGAAAAGCAACAGGAAGAAAAATATTTTAAAGTCTTGATTTTTAAGTCAAGACTTAAAAATCAAGACTTTTTTACTTTTAACTTTCTTTTTGGTTATTCAACTTGCTTAACTAAGTTAATTAGGGTTTGGGCAATTTCCGAGCTAGGCACAACTTGGGCAATATCAACATAGGTTTCAAACTGCATATTTTCTCCCTCTTGAGCGACGATCGCACAGCCTCCGGTTTCTCTAATTGCCCGCATCCCCATAATTCCATCGCTGTTTGTCGTCAGCATTACACAAATTGCTTTTTCTCTAAAACTCCCGGCTACAGATTCAAATAACAAATCGACCGATGGAGTGCCAAAATGGACTAATTTGGATTGCAATAGTGCGAAACTACCGTCGGGATTAACTAATAAGTGGCGATTTTTGGGGACGATATAAACTGTTTTTGGTTGTATTACATCTCCTTCGGCGGCTATTTTGACGTTGAAGCTGGTAGAACTATCGAGCAAGTTTACTAGCTGGCTGGGATCTTGAGAGGAAGATTGGTATGCCACAATCATCGCGGCTTCAAACCCATCTAATGCTGCGAGTAATTCTATTACAGCCTTGAGTTCGGTTGAAAAAATCGCGACTACGTGCATATTAGCAGGCTCGGCAACTTTTGGAATAGTAGGCGATGAATTAGCCATAATCGCACTTTCTAAATTTTGTTCTAATCGCTGACCGTTTACCACCGCCAATTCTTCGCTGCTATCGAAACTTAATAGCATTTGACGGACGAGAGCAGCATTTTTTTGGTTATCTTGAGATTGCTCTTGAAAGCGTTGGGCAGAAATTTTTTGACTGTGGGTACGAGCGCGGATTGCCATGCGTTCGGTCAGGGCGGCTTTTTCTTCTAATGCCCTCAGCGCGCTCCATAGCGCTACTTCTAAGGCATCATTTTGTTCGGCAAGTAGGCTGTTAATTGAGTAAGCATGACCTGTACGACAGCGAAAGCGGATAAGTTTGCCGTCGTGCAATTCCCATAACACGCCACTACATTCAGGACAAGCAAACGCCGATGGCGTGCCGGGACGTTGGGTGGCTTGCATTGTATCTAAGTCAAATTGAGCAATCTGGGCTTCCATTTCCATTTGGGGAGGTGCGGGGGTGGTTGATTCGACAATAGGTTCGGAAGCTAAATTAATTAAAATGTTACTGATGTCTGCTACTTTGAGAATGTAGTCTACATCAACGTTTTCAATCGCACTAAGCGGCATTCCCGAATATAGGGCTTCTTCTGGATCTTGGGCGATCGCAATGCCGCCACGCTGCTTAATTGCCGCAAGTCCTGCCGTACCATCGTCAAGCAAGCCTGACAAGACTACACCTACAACTTTTGCGCCATAGGTGCGGGCGGCGCTACGAAAGAGCGGATCTACGGCGGGGCGATGGCTGTTTTCGCGGGCGCTGCGCGATAGCTGAATGCAATTATCTTTAATTAATAAGTGTTTGTCGGGAGGAGCTACATATATTTGCCCTGGGGCAATTAATTCGCCATCTTGAGGATGGCGGGCTTGCAATGATGATAATTCTCCGTGCTGCTTGGCGATCGCCCGGTTCAAAATCTTGGGCAAAACACTTTTGCCGTGAGAGGGAATATGCAGCACAATAAATATTGCCGCAGGTATGTCTAAAGGTAATCTAGCTACCAGTTGGCAAAGGGTTTCTACTCCCCCGGCGGAAGCACCAATAACAATAATGTCACGTCTAGACATTTCAATAATTTTTTCCTTGTATATAAAATCAATTTTAGAATTTAATGCACTTAGCCTAACTAAATCTCAGCTTTTAGATTCAGTTATTTTAAGACAGTTATGGGTTGCTCTTGCACTTCGATTTGCCGAGGTAAACAGACATGAAAAGTAGAACCAATTCCTGGCTTGCTTTCTACAGTAATTGTACCTTTCATCATATTGACGAGGGAGCGAGTAATTGCCAGCCCTAACCCCGTACCTCCGTGTTGTCTTGTGGTTGTTTGATCGACTTGTCTAAATTCTTCAAAAATATGTTCTAACTCCGACTCGGCAATGCCTACGCCTGTATCTTTGACGCTGACTAACACTTGGGCGGCTTCGAGTCCGCTAACTTTTACTTCTACGCTGCCTAGATCGGTAAATTTGATGGCATTAGAAAGTAAATTAACTAAAATCTGTCGGACTCGCGTACTATCATTAATTACTATCGGATTATCAAGTTCGGTGCGAAATTCTAATGCTAGTTGCTTTTGCTCCGCAAGCGGGCGAAGTTCGGCAATGGTTGCCAAAATTAAGTTATTAATGTCAAATTCTTCTTGCTTTAGTTCTAAACGTCCAGCTTCAATTTTAGATAAGTCGAGGATGTCGTTAATTAAAGCTAAAAGATTTTTGCCATTATTCAAAATCCGCTCTACCATGTCCGCTTGAGTAGAAGTAAGGTTTGCGGTGCGCTGACGTAACAATACTTGAGCAAAGCCAATTACCGCATTCATGGGGGTGCGGAGTTCGTGAGACATGGTAGCCAAAAACTGCGATTTTAAACGCGCCGCTTCAACTAACTGCAAGTTTTGTTGGGCAATGCGATTATGGGTTGATTCTAGTTCGCGGTTTTGCGCGGCTAAAACTTCGTTTTGCAAGCCTAGGCGTTCTTCGCGTTCTTCTAGGGCATTAATTAGTTGAGCGTTGTTAATCGCGATCGCGGCTTGTTCGCCTACCGCTTCTAATAAGTTGCGATCTTCCACATCAAAAGCCTCGATATTGCGCCAATTGCCGATTGACATTACTCCCAAACGCCCCGATGCCGCAGATTCGATTGCTACGGCGTAAATTGAAGCAGGAGTAGGTAAGGAGGAGACTGGCGGCGATGTTTTACTTTTTTTGACTAATTGCGCCGCGCCCGTCGCAAATACGCGATTGAGCAAACTTTCTTGAGCGGATAATAAATGTAAGTTTTCTAGTTCAATTCCTGCGGTAGCCGTTAATTCTAAACGCTCAGTTTGGCGATCGTAAAGAGAAATTGCGGCAAATTCGGCATCGCTAATGCCATCGCAAACTGCTCCTACCATAACTTGCAATAACCCAGGTAAATTAGTGAGGCGCTGGTTTAATAAGTTGGTAATGCGCTGCAATACTCTTAACTGTTGCTGCTGTTCGCCCAAAATAATAATTGCCCGGCGCAGATTTTCCCCAATATCAGTGGCTTGTTGGTAAAGACGAGCATTATCAACGGCGAGGGCGGCGCGATAAGCTAAGTCTTCTGCCCAGAGCAAGTCTGTTAAATCGTAAAATCTTTCCCCTACTCCTCTCATCAAGCTAATTGCCCCTAGCGTCCGCCCGCGCACTTTTAAGGGTACGCACAGAAACGAATTGAAGCCCAAGCTTTCCATTAATTGCCTTTGCTCGGCATTGGGAGAAATCGCGTTTTTAAGTTCTGGACTAATTTTTGAATATAATTGCGCTTGACCGCTTTTAATTACCTGCGATATCCCAACTTTGGCTTTCAAATTGACTTGATAACTCCGCAATTGCTCTAACTGGGGCATTTTTGCGCCATCTTTATGGGTTGAAGCTATCGGGCGCAAAGTAGAATTTTGGTCGAGGACATCGATAGTACACCAATCTGCTTGTCCGGCGACGAGCGCCATTGCGAGGTTGGTGAGGGTTGTTTTGTAATCTAAAGAAGTGGCAAGTATGGCGCTGGCTTCTGCTAAAAATCGCTCTTGTTCTTCAATGCGCTTGCGTTCGGTGATATCCCAAAAAACTCCTACACTACCCCTTGTTTTGCCTTGTTCGTCAAATAGCGGTACGGCATTAGCCAAAAGTTTAATTTTTTGGTTACTTGCCAAAATAACTTCAATTTCGCTATCTACAACATCAATGCCTGAAGCTGTAGCTTCCTGCATGGGTAATTCTGCGGCTTCTAATTCTCTGCCTTGGTGGTAAACTTTGTAGTTTGGGCGTTCGGGAATAGGAGCGCTTTTAGATACATTCGCATCAATAGGTAATTCGAGCAGTTTTGCTAAAGCTGGATTGACTTTAATATGCTGACATCGCGGATCTTGGGCGATCGCGATCCCAAGCGGAATTACATCTAGCAAGGTTTGCATTTCGTTAATTCGCCGCTCTAAGTCGCGATTGAGCTTACCAATTTTGGCATCGGAGCGTTTGCGATCGCTTAAATCGATGACAAAGCAAATGCTTGTTTCTGTAACTCCTTGGACTAGCGCGCCACCAATTAATATTGGTACGCGCGAACCATTGGCGCGGATATATTCTTTTTCGTAAGGACTAAATACACCTTTGGCTTTTAGCTCGGCGGCGGCTTTTTTGTCGGCATTTTCGTACTCTATGGGCGTAATTACCTGCCACTGCAATCTACCCAAACGCAAGTCTTCCGGGCTGTAGCCCACCATGCTTAAAAAAGCTGCATTAGCTTCAACTATTGTGCCTCGGACATCGGCGACTATAATACCAATAATATTTGCATCGGCTAAACGTCTAAAACGCAATTCACTAGCTTCTAGGGCTGACTCCAATTGCTTTGATTCGGTGATGTCGCTAATAATTCCTGACATCCGCAACGGACACCCAAAGCGATCGCGCTGGGCTTTTCCTCTAGCGACGCAGTAACGGTATTCTCCTGACGAGTGTTGAATGCGAAACTCTGCTTCGCATTTTTCCCCATTTTGCAAGTGGTTAATAATGGCTTGACGAATTTTTGCCCCGTCATCGGGGTGCATCCGCGCCATTAAGTTATGAGGAGTTAAGTCAAATTGACTTCGTTGTTCGCCAATAATTTCTAATAGGCGATCGTTGCAATAAACTTCGTTTGTCGAACAATACCAATCCCAAATCCCGTCGTTTGCGCCTTCTAAAACCAAACGGTAGCGTTCTTCACTTTCTCTGAGTCTTTCTCCAGCATCGATTGCGGCTTGTTCGGCGCGATATAAACGTATTGCCTGACTTAAAATTTGATATAAGTTTTCTGGGGTAATTCTTGACTTGGGCAGATAGTCAAAAGCTCCGGCTTTCATGACTTCTACCGCAATGCGTTCGTCTCCTTGCCCGGTAAGGACGACGATAGGGGTAGCAATTCCCAAGGCACGGATTTGCTGGACTAATTCTAGCCCGTTGCCATCGGGGAGTAGATAATCGAGAAATATACAATCAAAGGTTTGCTCTTGTAGTAAAGCGATCGCGCTCTGACATTCGGTGGCTTCTAGCCATTCCATGACCACGCCCGCAGACTTTAGACTCCGCTTTACTGCCATGCGGTCTACTTCATCATCATCTACTACCAGTATTTTGACATCTTCCATACTTTATTAGCTACTAACTATTTAGCTATTAGCTCAATTTATAGTCCTTATTATTTAGCCTTATGGTATTTCTACTAAAGTCCAATACTTATTCATAGTTGCTACAGTTTCAACGAAGTTAGAAAAGGTCACTGGTTTTAAAATATATCCAGCGACGTTTAGCTTATAAGCTTCTACTTTATCTTTGTCTTCGTTTGATGTAGTTAAAACAATTACTGGAATTGATTGTAATTGTTTGTCGGCACGCAGTTCGCGTAAAAATTCTATGCCATTCATTTTTGGCATATTCAAGTCTAGTAATATTATTCTTCTAGCTTGGGGTATATTTATTGTTTTATCGCTACCTCTTAATATAGATAAGGCTTCTAAGCCATTGGACGCAAGGAAAAGTGGGTTTGTAATGTTGTTTTTTTTAAATGCTCTTTGCACGTTCATTACATCCACTTCATCGTCTTCGACAAGCAGGATGTTAATCATTTTGTCTGTCATTGTTTGAATATTATGCTATTAATTATTGCGGGTAATGAAGGCGGGGCAATCAATCATTAGATAGGTTAATGTTTCCCATTGAGTGAGATATTTAAAAACAAGTTTGGGATTAATTTAAGAGAATAACCGCGTTATTGGCAAAATATCGCCATTTTTTAGGTTATTTATTCCAGGTGAAAATAAACTTTGCGCCTATACCTTCAAGAGACTCTACTTTGATTTTGCCGCCATGATTTTCGACAATTTTTTTGACGATAGCTAAACCAATTCCCGTATTTTCGCTGCGATCGCGGGCTTCTAAGGTTTGAAAAATGCCAAAGATTTTGTCATGATACTCTGGCGCAATCCCTTTTCCGTCATCGGCAACCGCAAACTCATAGTACGCGCCTTTATCGAGGCAAGAAACTTGCACTTTACCGTCTAGGCGGGGGTGGTGCTTAATTGCATTTCCAATTAAGTTAGAAAATACTTGCTCTAAGGGCAATCTTTCTGTAACTAAAGTTGGCATATTAGGGGCTATTTCTACAGTAAAGGTAGGGGGAGGAGCAAGAGAGTCTACAATTTCTGCCAGCAAAGCAGCGACTGCCACCGATGACTTATCAGAAGTTACGCGCCCGCTCCGGGAATATTGCAGCAAGCCATTAATCAAAGCTTCCATGCGATGGACGCGCCCGCGTAGCAAATCCATTTGATGGCGAGTTTCGTCGGTTAAGCTATCGCTGATATCTTCCTCAATCCACTGAGAAAGATTGGCGATCGCCCGTAAAGGTGCTTTGAGGTCGTGAGAAGTGACGTAAGCAAACTGATCTAGTTCCTGATTGCGCTTTTCTAAAGCTGCATTAGTTTGAGTCAAAATAGTTGTGAGATAAGCTAATTCATTAGCACGAGCCGTTAGCGTTTCTTCTACAGTTTTGCGTTCTTGGATATCCGTACACACGCCCACCCACTCGCGGATAGTGCCATCGGCGGCTAAAACGGGTACGCCCCGCGAGGAAAAGTAACGATAGCTGCCATCAGTGGCGCGAATGCGGTATTCGGTATCGTAAAAGCTTTTTGTTTGCACGGCTTCATTCCAGACGGTAGCAGCGCGCTCCCGATCCTCTGGATGTACGGCAGCTAACCAGCCCCACCCAGCAATTTCGGCTCTACTTTGACCTGTGTACTCTCTCCAGGCAGGAATGTCAATTACTTGCCCCTCAGCGTCGGTTGTCCAGACCATTTGCGATGTGGCAATAACTAAAGAGCGATAGCGTTCTTCACTTTGGCGCAAGGCGGCTAAGGAGTCGTAGTGCGATCGCAGACTAGCTTGAGCTTCGGCTCTAGCGGCTTGCTCTAGGGCAGATAATTCATCTAATTGTTCTGTGCGCTTGCGTACTCGTTGTTCTAATTCGGTATTAAAAGCGCTGAGACTGGCGATCGCGTTTTGGCGCTCAGTAACGTCGGTAACTAATGAACTTACCCCTATTAGTTCGCCGTTACTATTAACTAAAGGCTGGTTGAACCATTCGCAAACAATTATTTTTCCTTCTTTGGTAAGATTTTCGTTCAGGCTGCGCGTACCGCCTCGGCGCTGCATTAGTTCTCGCCATACTTGAGTAACTTGCTCTAAACCGCTTGCAGCAACGATTAAGTCTGTACCATGACGACCGATAGCTTCGCTACTGCTATAGCCAAAAATTGCTTCGGCGGCATAGTCCCACTTAGTTACTTCAAAACTGCAATTCCACTCAATTACTGCTAAAGGGGTTTGCTGTACGCAGCTTAAATTGTTGATTTGCACTAATTGTCCTGTTTGGCTAGTGTTTTGCGGCGTGCAACTTAATACCCAGTTATTAGAACTGTTATTTGTTCCTGGTACGGGTCTAGCTTGTTCTACAAAAGAATTGTAGCTGCCATCAACAGCTTGGAGACGGTAAGTAATTTGATAAGGTTGATTTTGACCTATGGCTTTTTGCCGTGCTGATAACAAGCGATCGCGATCTTCAAGGTGCAAACTGCGCTCAAACCCCCAGCCTAACAACTCCAATTCACTCAATTCGCCAATTTTCATAGATATGTATTGTATGTAACAGAAATTAAATAAATTTTATGCAGCGCGGTCGCGGCAATTTTAGAGTAATGATTAGCTCCCTAAATTTGATACTCTAGTAAACGCGATCTGTTC
>JAPJOW010000146.1 GCA_030826005.1 Aliterella sp. RAGGC_92 | reverse complement strand
TTTGATATGGGGCATGAAATTCGCCCGGAAGTTATTGCTTTAATCCGCAATTTTATCGTGGCACAAAAATCTGCTTAAAGTCTAGGTTAAAAGTCTTTCCATTAGTAGCAAATTGTTTAGATTCTCCACAAAAGCAGATTTCCAGATATGAAAGCAATTGAAACCACAGCGACAATTAATGAAAGCGGACAACTAACCCTCGATAAATCGTTGGAATTTATCAAACCACAGCGCGTTCGCGTTATCGTTTTACTTTCCGAAGAAGAGGAAGAAGATGAAACGCCTACAGAAATTGTTATTGACGGGATTCGCCAAGGTTTACACGAGGCGTTAACTGGGCAAACTATTCCTCTCTCACAAATGTGGTCAGGTATTGATGTCGAGTGAATCATCACCAATTCGAGATGAAGAAATTATACTGGCGACAATTTATGCCAAATCTGACATTACAGATGTTAGTAATGAAACAATCCTTGATGCGATCGCCCAGTACGAACCAGAACATACCTCCGAAGACAACCCCCCTTAAAAAAGGCGGCTAGGGAGGATCTTTTTCTATGACACAATCTTCTTCTTAAGTATTATCGGGAAAGCGGTCTAAACCTTGATCTTGCCACGATACGGGATCTTCTAAGGGTTCTAAATGAGTAATGATGTGGGTGCTAGGTAAAGCTCTACTAATTGCTAGTTCAATTTCTTCTGATAAATCGTGTCCGCGCTGCACCGTCCAATCTCCAGGGACAAGGATATGGAAAGAGACGAAGCGGCGCGAACCTGCCACGCGCGATCGCATGGCATGAAATAATATTCCTTGGCGATCGTAATAAGGTGCGAGTAAGTCTGTAATAATTTTTTGTTCAGCTAAAGGTAAAGCTGTATCTAGCAATCCATAGCCAGTCTCTTTAAGTAGTCTAAATCCTGCCCAAACTATATTGGCGGCGACAATTATGGCAATAATTGGATCTAAAAATAGCTTACCTGTCAACTGCACCAGCAATAAACCAACTACCACCCCCACAGAAGTCCAAACATCTGTCAACAAATGATGCGCGTCTGCTCGTAGCGTAATCGATCTTAAACGTTTTCCCGCCCGTAATAAAATTAGTGCTACACCCCCATTAATTGCCGTTGCAACTAGAGAAAGAACTAAGCCAATGTCTACTTTTTGGATAGGTTGAGGATGGAGTAATCTGTCTAGGGCAGCTACACCAATACTTAAAGCAGCAATTAAAATTAACGCCCCTTCTAAGCCACTAGAAAAATATTCAGCTTTGGAATGCCCAAAAGTATGTTCTTCGTCTGGAGGTTGGGCGGCGAGAGAAAGCGCCCACACAGCAACAATAGCAGCGACTAAGTTTACAACCGATTCGGCGGCATCGGAAAACAAACTTACAGAATTGGTAAGTAAGTAAGCGCCAAACTTTAAAGCTATAGTTGCGATCGCCGCCGCAATCGATAACATAGCATAGGCACGGGCAGATTTATGACTCATGGCGATCGCATTATCTACAATTTACGCGCAATTATCGTTCTATGGCGGGGCGTGTTGCTAGTAATTGTGGGCAGGGCAAATCCGGCGGCAACTAAGGCGCTTTCAATATCTAAACTAAAATAATCGTCTAAATACGGCTCGGTACTTTTGAGTAAAGTTAAGATGTAAGGCGGCATTTTGGCATAAATTTCCGATTTAGGATTCATATCCATAATTGTCAAATATCCACCCGGCTTTAGTAAGCGTTGCACCTCTTGAAATATCTGCTGTGTGGCAGATTGGGGCAATTCGTGAAACAGCAAAAAGCTAGAAACCAAGTCAAAGGAATTGGCGGCTAAAGGAGTCGCTTCGGCGGTGGAGTGCAGCCAGTTTATCGAACTCTGGCGCTCTAGTGATGAGTATTTGGCAACAGCGAGAAAGTAAGGAGATAAATCTAATCCGGTAATTTCTGCCTTGGGGTAAACTGCTTGTAAAGCAAAGGTACTCATCCCGACACTACAGCCCAAATCGAGAATAGTTTGGGGAGTGGGAATTTGATTTGTAATAATTTCATGGTAGCTAGAACGTAAAAGGCGATCGCCTTCTGCCCCAGATTCTTTCCAAATTCCTGCATGGACAGTGCGAGCGGCAACTTCTACTTCTAAGGCTGCTTCCCAACTGAGATTTCCTTGTTCGTAAGCATGGAAACATTTTAAATAGTAATCGGGATAGACAACTTGCGGATTTTGGACTTGGGCAAGATCGGTTTCCCAATCGCGGGTTTTTAATTCTTGAACTCTTTGTGTCCAAGGTACGCCAATTTTTTCCGCCCGTTTAATCATCATTTGTCTGGCTTGATGTTTGGCTAGATTTGCCAAGGGTTTGATTGCCAATGCTCCATTTACCAAGCGCGAAGCTAATCCAGGATTACGATCTACAGTCGCCGTCATAATAAAAGCTGCTAAATTGTTTGTTTTTATGCTGCAAGCATCATAGCTTGTTTAGAAAAATCCGCGATCGCTTACAAGAAATCGCGGATTGATAAGAGTTTTAGAAAACTATTTTACGAATTGCTTGCCAAGAAGTTATTTAGCGGTGTACCACCATTACGCCCAACGGCGGGAATTTCTCGCATTTCTACTGTTGCTTTCCCGGTACTATCTTTAGTAATAGCTGTTCCCGTGCCTGGATGCCCGTTAGTAACAAACAATTGGGGATGGTCGAAGGGTGCTTTTTGGTAGCGGACGCGATCGTCGGTTAGTCCTTTCATAAAAGCAACTAGCGCATCTTTTTCTGCGTCACTCAGTCCCAAGTTCTCGATATCTGGATCGAGATCGTCAATATTTTGTTCGTGGAAGTCGCCACCGCGATTGTAAAAATCAACTACTTGACGCAGAGTTAATTGTCCGCCGTTGTGGAAATAAGGGGCTGTAAGTTCTATATTTCTTAGTCCGGGAGTTTTAAACGCGCCATCGGCGGCTACTCGCTCATTGGAACTTACAGGCGGATCGAGGTGTGGATCGTTAAACTTACCTTGTTGGGCTAAACGCGACTCCGACAAAGGATTGCCAAAGGGATCTTTATCGCCTACACCTAAATCTTCTTTAGTTGGTCTTACGCCAATATTATAAAAACCGTTGTCGTAAACAGCTTCTTCATTATTGCCCATGACCATGCGCTCAAGTCTTTCTTTTTTCACATTTTTGACGGAAGCATTGGTAAATTCTGCGCCACCATGACAGTTGATACACTTGGCTTTACCTTCAAATAACTCTTTACCAAGCTTTTGTTGGCTAGTTAAAGCGTTGGAATTACCTTCAAGGTATTGGTCAATCGGTGCATTATCGGAAACTAACGTCGATTCGTACATCTGTACCGCTAGTCCAAAAAACAAGGGGAAGTTGTACTCCATTAAAGAAAACTGCGTAGCCGAATTAGGATCGGATGCTCCCACTAGCCCGGTAAAAGTTGGTTTACCATTAGCATCAAGCGTAATAATTTGGTCGGAGTTCCACCACTGGGGTTTAAAAGCAGCTTGGACTAAGGTTTTGTATTTCGATCTAATCCCTGGCATGGGCGATCTGCTATAAGTACCGAGTACGCTGTCATCAGGATGTACTTTCTGCTTGTTCAAAGGAACTAATGGCAGCATTTTTTTACCAAGCAAGCTAAATGGTTTGCCTTTGTAAGACATCTCAACTTCACTTAGGGGCGGCCCTACAGCTTGAGAAGCAAGACTAGCGTTATCTAAACTAATCTGCACTTCTTTCAAATCACCAAAAGCTTCAGCTTTAATAACTCTGGCATTAGGATCTCTAGAACCAAAGGGGTTAACACCATTAAAGTCATTTTGCGCTCTCCCATCCCAGAAGTTACGGAAGTTAAAGACTGCGTTAATTGCACTAGGTGAATTGCGTCCTGTGACTCGCAGCAAGTTTGTATTGTCAACTTTAAATACTGGATCGAGTTCTGGTACGCCTGCTTCTTGAGCTTTACGCAGAAAAATGTTGGAAAACAAAAAGCCAAATAGTCCTTGAGAGCCAGTAACATCGTTACTATCAGATATTACTTCTGACTTGCGATTGTTGATGTCTGCAAGTTTGTGAAACGGATAATCGCCCGCTTTAAGTTGGTAGTTTAACCCGCCAGTATCAAATGTTGTATCTGGGTTAGGACTACCATCAGCATTTACTCTCAGTAAACCGGGGCTAAGTTGATGTTTGGAGCGGTTGTCTGCTCCGGCGTGGAAGTGGCAACTGGCGCATGATTGCGTATTGTCACTCCCAGTTTGCATATCCCAAAACAGCGATTTTCCCAGTACCAAAGCGGCGGTTTTATTGCTCACAAATTCCGCCAAGTTTGAGGGTTCGGGAATTGGGACAGTTTTAAGCGATGCTAAGGGCTGCGATGGCCCGACAACAGGAACTTCTTGGGCTTGTAGGGTTGAGAACATACTTTGTCCGACGATCGCGGCGATCGCAAACAACACCACAATCTTTAATCTCTTTTTGAGTAAATTTGATACAGCTACTTTTAGCCATCCGAAGATTGAAGTACCGCGATTGGGTCTTCTTTTTAAATGTTTCATTTATTACCTTATAGTTTCAGCTAGTTTGTTGGTTTGTTTATTGTTTTGTATTCATAACCGTTGCCATCATCTCTCCAAAAAATAAGTGAAGTTACGTAAGTTTTATCCGTAACAGATGTACCAAACTTTCAAGCGCTCGCTAAATTTGCGTTGAAGGAGCAGGGGAAATTCGGAATTTGTGCAAGAGTTCTGTTTAGCTCTACCCAACACGGAACTTACTTAAACGCTTGTATAAAATCAGCAAATAATATTATTTACTCTCGGTAATGCTACTGGGTTAATGCGCTAAATATAACACCAAGGATTATAAGTTGATAACCAGCTTTATCTAAACTTGTTATAAAAATCACAATTAATTTTTGAGCAAATTTGCTTAACAGCCTGAAATACAAGGATTTAAGCGATCGCACTGCGTAAGACTTTGTAGATAAGTATAAAGATATACAAGCTTTAGAGTAGCTTTATCAAAAAACACAGCCTAGCTACATAATTTTTTTGTCAAAAGTTCAATGCTGGCAAGTGTTTTTACTTAAGCATTAAAGTATAAATTAAATTTGCATTTGTATTTTTTTCGTAAATCCACTGAGAAACACTGGTGCAATAATAAAGTCTGTGTCAAGCTGCTACACAGATGACATTAAATACATCAAGATCAGTATTTTCCGCAAAAGCAATTAGTTTTAGCTACCTATAGCTGCTCGTAACACTAATTGTCTCCCCACTACCGTACACCTAGATTTTAGGGAAATTTTTGTATGTTTACTTTTAAAACTATTCAGTATTCAACCGTAGCAGGTGTTATTGGTTTGCTAGGAATATTTCATCCCAATAGCTCTCAAGCGGCGGTTATCAATGGTGATTTTGAAGATGGATTTAGTGGCTATAGCACTATAGGCGACACTATCGTCCATACAGGATCTTTTGAGAGTAGTTATGGTGGGGGATACTCTACCGCCGTAATTTCAAATACTCCAGGCGCAGAAGTCGATTTTACTTTTTCTGGGTTACCTTCCGTCTCTACTGGTACTTTAGAAGCATTTTTAGGGTTAAGTGCAGGTAGTTTAAATGCGATCGCAACTAATAGTGTAAGGGAAGGTTCGGCAATCAAACAAACTTTCTATGGCAATGCCAATGACGTTTTATCTTTTGATTTTAAATTTCTCACTGATGAAGATGTTTTACTAGAGCATAACCACCCCAGCCGTGCCTATAACGATCTTGCCTTTTTTACTTTACAATTTGACGAATCTCCAGCTTATGTATTTCAGTTAGCGGACACATTTTCTGATTTCACTAATTCTTATACACCTTTTATCTACGAAACAAATGCTCAAACTAAGTCCCTGTCTCTCCTAGAAGCTGGCTACTACACAGTAGGGTTTGGTGTAGTAGATGTAGGCGACGAAGGTTTTTCTTCTAGCTTGTTAGTTGATAACGTTGGGCTTAAGACTTCATCTCCAAACCAATCTGTTCCCGATCCTTCGAGTTTAGCGGGTTTAACAGCCTTTGGGTTTGGTGCATTTATGAAGCACCGCAAGCAACAGAAGGCGAAAGCGTAGCATTTCTGGCGTTACCCAAGTAGAGGAGGGGAGACAGGGTGACAGGGTGACAAAGGAAAGTTTGGGTGGCTGCAAAGGGAAAATCTTATCTAAATTCAGCATTGCTGCATTTCTTAATCTACTATACTTGCCTCGATTCGATAGTAGTTGTTAATCGCTCTAAAGCACCAGTTAATTTTTCTTGAGCAATAATATTTGGATCGGGAGAGGCGGCTTCTGTTGCTGCTGCTTCTCCACTACGGACAAATCTTCTTTGTGCTTTTTCAAAAGCGCGAATAATCAAAAACAAGCAAAACCCAATTACCAAAAAGTTGATAATTGCTGCCAAAAATACGCCGTACTTGATGCCGTTGATAGACAAATTTTGCAAATCGTCAACCTTAGCAGCCTGTAAAGCAGGATTTAAAATTAGCGGAGTAATAATATCTTCTACTAAAGAAGTAACGATTTTACCGAAGGCTGCACCGATAATAACTGCAATGGCTAAATCTATGACATTGCCACGCATCAGAAATTTGCGAAAATCCGCTATAAATCCACTGTTAGCACGGGTCATCAGGTTTAGACTCCTAATTAAAGTTTAATCAGGGGATTGTACAAGTTTTTTTGGGCAATTTCTAATGCGATCGCAATAAATTAATACTTAAGCAGTGCTAGTGTTAATAGTTCATTTAATTGCTGCTTGGCTTTAAAGCTAACAGTACTTCTAGTTGGCTAGTAGAATCATTAGGGGTACTGGCACTCATGCCTATACCGCGAATAGAATCTAAAATAGCTTTTGTTTCTGGGGTAATAGCACCCGCTTGGGCATTAGCATTAATTAGCGCTACCGTTTTATCCATATCTAGATAAAAGTATCCACCATTTGGTTTAGGTAAAGAATTTGTAGACGCCTTAAAATTATTGCTGCTAGTTAGTAATTGACTTGGTTTAGTTGCGACTACATCGGCAATCGGGCCGCCAAAAGCAATAAATACCGTATCTTTATCTAACCAGCCATGTCCTAGTAGTGCGCCTTGACCGGGAATTTGCCATTCTGTTACTTGGGTACTAGCAATATTTCTTGGCGCTACACTGACAAGAGAAGTTTTAGCAATACCATCTAACTTACTTAAAGTAGCTTCGGCGGTAGGGCGATTTTTTGTATCAATTAATAATGCCCCACCAAAGCCAATTGGTGCGAGTAATCCTTGTTTGGACGAAATTGCAGCAAAGGCAAATTCTCCATCCATCCAGCCAAAAATATCTTTATCTAAGTCTAAATTATAGTTTTGCAACTGGGCTTTGGCTAAATCCAAGCCCAAACTTACTTGAGGAAGATTTTTAGCTTGCTGGCTAAAAGCAGTCCAACTTTTACTAATTCCCGCCCCCGTCACCAAAGCTATTGTTTCGGCGGGTAATATTTCTACTAATTTGCTTGAAGATGCTTGATATTGATTTTTGAGTAGCTGCGGATCGACATCGGCGAGGGCTTTTAGCCGCAATCCATCATTATCTACGCCTACACCCGCAACTAAAGATTTAACTTGTTTTAACTGCGCTAAAGTTTCTGGGGGAATTTGCGAAGCATTGGGGCTACTGGCGATTAATTGTTCTACTACCGAGCCATAATCTGGAAGATAAACTTGCGCGATCGGGTTGGCGATATTTAAACTTTTAGCTAACAGGCTATTTGCACCTTGTTTAGTCGCAAAAGATGGTTCGCCCTTAAATGTATCAATGGCTTTTTGTACGCCAATTTTTTCTGGCGCAACTACTACATATTCATTATTTAGGACGCTGCTGTAAACTGGATCGCTTGTGCCTTCAATACTTTCAGTAATTTTTTGTCCTTTGTAATCGGTTTCAGTATTTTTGACATTTTTGCGTTCTTTTAGCTTATTAGCAAAATTCAAAGCACTAACTTTGTCTTTGATTTTTACTACCATCAGTACGTTAAAAGATTCTGGTGTGGTTTGAGTTGGTTTTGTGGGGTTTGGTGGCAAAACGGCAATCATCACTCCACCAACCCAAGGTTTTAAATCTTTCTCGTAATCGATGTTAGATTCGGTTAAAGCTTGTTTATTGAAGTCTTGTAAACCCTTGTTTACTAAGTCTTGAGCTTCTTTTGTCCCAAACTTTTGTAATTGCGCCCAAGCTTTAGAATCAGGGGAGATAAAACTTGCCGCGATCGCTTCATCGGGGACAATTTTGGCATTAGCTAGAGGACTTGCGCTGTCTCCACCGCCCCGAAAATAAACGTAACCAGCTACGCCACTTGCTACAACAACAGCCGTAGCAAGGGCTGGAAATAAAAGATTAGATTTTCGTGCTGACATTTTATTGACCAGTTAAATTAAATATGCAGTGAATACGTGACTATATCTTTACTTCAAAACAATTAGCCTTAGATCCGCAAACTTTGAGGAGTATCGCCCGCTACTAACTATTTTTAAGAGCTTGGCTTCAGTTCTAGTGTTCCCAAATATTTTATGAATTCTAACTAGAGTCGCCAGCAAATATCTCCGCTATAATCGGCAAAAAGTCAAGGCTTTTGGGTAAAGATATTTTGACAATGGCTCTAGCACTAGCGCAAAACTCCAAATTTTTCAATTCTTGTCCGCTATATCTAAATGCCGTATAGTCTTAAGTCTGTCCTCAAATTATCAGACTTTTCCTATGGTGAGAGATTTAGAGCGAGTGCAACAAAGTAGTAAGTTTCCTGAATCTGCCCCGGCTGGCGAAGCGGTATTTTATCGGACTTACAGCCGTCGGATGGCCGCCGGAAGGGAATCTTGGCAACAAGTAGGCGATCGCATTCTCCAAGGATTGGTTAGTTTAGGCAAGCTGACATCCGATGAAGCGGCGTTAATTGCCAAAATGCAGCAGCAACTAAAATCTCTCTCTAGCGGACGCTGGTTGTGGGTAGGCGGGACGCAATGGCTAGAAAAGCCAGAAAATTTCTCCGGGGCATACAACTGTACTAGCACCAATGTAGTAGATTGGCGGGCTTTTGGGTTAATGATGGATTTGGCAATGATGGGCTGCGGTACGGGTGCAGTCCTCGAACCCAAGTATATTAACCAGTTACCGCCAATTCGCAATCGGTTAATCGTTCAGTTACAAGGCAAAATTGGCACAACTCCCGCCCCATCGCGGCGGGAAAAAACAGAAGTTAAGATTGATGGCAATAACGTCACAATTTATGTAGGCGATAGCCGCGCTGGGTGGGTTAAGTCTTATCAAACATTATTAGAACTTTCCAGCGACGAAAGATTTACAGGCGACGTAATAGTACAAGTAGTTCTCGATGATATTCGCGGCGAAGGAGAGCGCTTACAAGGCTTTGGCGGCGTTGCTAACCCCGTTAAACTGCCCGAATTATACGATCGCTGTGCCAGCATCCTCAACAAGGCTGTAGGGCGACAATTAAATTCAGTGGAATGCTGCTTATTAATTGATGAAGCGGCGGTAGTAGTAGTAGCGGGTAACGTGCGTCGTAGCGCCGGGATGCGCCAAGGGGTTAGCGAAGACGAATTATTTGCTAACGCTAAAGGCAACTTATGGCATCAAGATGAACATGGTAACTGGCGCATAGATCCCGAAAGAGATGCGCTGCGAATGGCAAACCATACGCGAGTATTTCACCGCAAACCCAGTGAAGATGAATGTATTAATGCCGTTAGACAGCAGTATTACTCCGGCGAAGGAGCGATTCAATGGGCGGGAGAAGCGATCGCACGGGCAAATGCAGATATAGTAAATACGCTCGAACTAAAAAAAGACTTTCTCCAAACCTACACAAATTCTGAAGCATCGGCGGCGGATTGGTTGCTTAATCGCGCTCCCCAAATGCCAGCAAAAGAAGTCGATCATCGGCTTTCTAGATATGCTTTGAATCCCTGCGTGACAGCCGATACATGGATTCATACCGAAATTGGTGCAAGGCAAGTTAAGGATTTAATCGGCGTACAACACGGTACTTACGTCAACGGCGAATTATTTAGTACAACGTCTCAAGGATTCTTTTTTACCGGAGTTAAGCCTGTAGTTAAGTTGCGGACAAAAGAAGGTTATAGCCTGCGACTAACAGAAAATCATCAACTGTTAAAAATCACCGCCCAAACTCAAAATAGTCAGTATACAGAATGGGTTGAAGCGGGTAAATTGCAAATAGGCGATCGCATTTCCATCCACAATCACCGAGAATTGTTACCTTGGGATGGCAAAGGGTCAAAAGACGAAGGTTGGCTATTAGGTAATTTGGTAGGCGATGGTTGTTTTAGTCAGAATCCTGCAAACTATAGCTATCAAGCACATTTGAGGTATTGGGGCGATAATCAAGTAGAGATGGCGGAAAGTCTGTGGGGAGGGTTTCCCTCCACAGAGCTTTCCAAGAGAAAAGAATATGCTCTTGGTTTGGTTAAAAGCTCTGTTCAAAGTAGTGACAAACTACAGGGTATTTACCATAAACAACATAAATATTATCAAGTAAGCTCTGCGGGTTTAGCTGGACTTGCTCGTAATTATGGCATCACTATCAAACACAAGACAATTACGCCAGAAATAGAACAAGCAAGCTTTGACTTCTACTGTGGTTTTCTGCAAGGAATATTTGATGCCGATGGTAGCGTTCAAGGTACTCAAGAAAAAGGTATTAGCATTCGATTAGCTCAAAGCAACTTACCATGGTAAGTTGCTTTGAGCTAATCGAAT
>JAPJOW010000145.1 GCA_030826005.1 Aliterella sp. RAGGC_92 | reverse complement strand
CTCAAAAACTTTCTTTTTTCTTTAAAAAAACCCTTGACTTTGTTAATAGTAATGTCATATTATGTGAATGTATTGGTCTGACAAAAAGCTTGTTAAAAGTAAATGGCTATACGCGCAAAGGACAATTGTCCTTTGCGCGGCTACAAATAGGATCGCAAGTATTAATTAAAAATCAGCTAGAAGCGCTGGTATAAAAGCGTAAAGCATAGCCCCAAAAAGCACGAGAAATAAATAGGAGTGCGATCGCTAAAACCCCCGCTCCTATCATCCAGCCTAACTGTCCGCGACCGAGCATTGCCTCGGCGGGAACGGTAGTTAAGAAGGCAACGGGAACTACAAAAGTAAAGAAAAAGCGGTAAGCCGTAGGATAAGCAACCATTGGATATCGCCCCGCTTCTAATAATCCTCTAAGTACCTCGGTAACGTTGTAGATTTTCACAAACCAAATGCTAGTAGCACCCAGCATAAACCACAAACTATAGAGACTAGCAAGCCCAAAAATTAAAGGAATTGCACTCAATAAATAATCGCTAATTTGGATATTTAGCTGATTTCCAGCATAAAAAATTAGCACTCCCCCAAAAACTAAATCGGGAATTCCCCAGGGTGAAATAGTATGACCAGATAACCAAAATTGGCTGCTAATGGGCTTTAAAAGTACAAAATCTAAAGTACCTTGCTGGACGAGTTTAACAATACTGTTAAGATTGGGAGCTAAAAAAGTGCTAGAAAAGCCTTGGAGTAGGGTAAAAATGCCCAAAACAACTAAAGCCTCTGCCCAAGACCAACCTTGAAAAGTATAGCCAGTGCGGTAAAACAAAAATAAACCAAATAAGCTACCAGCTAGATTACCTAAGCTAGTAATGGTTGCGAGAACAAAGTTTAAGCGGTATTCTAACTCAGCCGAAACCGCCGCACCCCAAAGTAGCCGCAATACATCAAAGTATCGTTTCACTTTTATAAATTCCTCAAAGCGTATCTAGATCAATCCCTAACTCTAGCAATTTTGCCGCTAAACGGTCGGCGCGTTGGGCTTCAGCATTTGCTCTTTGAGCTTCAGCATTTGCGCGGGCGATCGCATTTTCTCTTTGCTCATCTAGTTCTACTTGACACTCCCCGCAGTGAACTGACGAGGATTCTTCTTTCTACGAGACAACTTGCTCTAACAGGATTTCTCCAGCTAGAGTAGAGGTCATTTCTCCAGAAGCGTTTATGGAATCATGTCCCAAAGTTCCTGTATGCCCTACAGTACCTAATCCTTGCTTTAATATGTTTAGCGCAGCATTTTCATCTCTATCCAGCCTGCATCCACATTGACAAACATGAGTACGAGTAGATAGAGATTTCTCAACTACAGTGCCGCATTGAGAGCATTCTTGCGAAGTGTACGCAGGATTGACAGCAATCGTAATCCGCTTAAACACTTTGCCAAAATACTCTAGCCAAACTCTAAACTGATACCATCCAGCGTCATTAATTGACTTTGCTAGGCAGTGATTTTTGACCAAGTTCTTAATTCTCAAGTCTTCATAGACGACTACATCGTTAGATGTGATTACGCACCTTGCTAACTTCACAGCATGGTCTTTGCGTTGTCTACTTATTTTGAGGTGAACTTTTCCTAAAACGGCTCTAGCTTTATTTCGTTTGCGTGAACCAGAGACCTTGCGCGAGACAAGTCTATGGTGGCGTTTTAACTTTCTTTCTCCTGTACGATAAAATCTGGGATTCTCTACCTTTTTACCGAGTGAATCAGTATAAAAGCTCTCAAGACCTACATCTAAGCCAATCGTTTGATGAGTTGGAGTTAAGTCTATATTCCTATCCACTGCAACAGCAAACTGGCAGTAGTAACCATCTGCTCTTTTAACTAAACGCACTCGTTTGATTTGTTCTGACTGGTAAAAGTTTAAATCTCTTGTTCCCATCAAACGCAATCTACCAATCCCGTTCTTATCGGTTATGGTAATTGATTTACGATTTGGCGCAAGTTTCCAGCCAGTGGTTTTGTATTCAACAGAACGATTATTTTTTTGAAAAGTTGGATATCCTTTTAATCCTGCTACCTTTTTCTTGCAGTTTTCGTAGAATCGACTAATCGCACTCCAAGCGCGTTCGGCGCTGGACTGACGCGCCATTGAGTTGAGTTTATCAGCAAAGCTAAATTCCGATGCAAGTACAGCACTATATTTGTTGAGGTCGTATTTCGACACCTTTTGATTATCCATCCAGAACCTTAAACACTTGTTCCGAATGAATTGAACGGTACGAATTGCCTCATCAATAGCGTTGTACTGAAACGGTTTAGCTTTAACTTTTAACTCAAGTATTATCATGTTCTTATGCTAACACAGTTAGCTTAAACTAACTATAGAGTTATGATATATTTAAGGCGTTTGTTAAAACCTGCAACCAGCTTTCATCCCTTGGCTAAAGCCGAAAGGTTTTCAGCATCTTATAAGTAGCAAACTTTTGACCATCGGGGCGATAAATTTCCAATCCTTCAACGGAAGGCTCAAACCTTATTCCCAACCTTGGACTTACCCAACCGTTGGATTGCTCGATTTCTTCTAATTCTTCCCCAGAGCGCAACCAAGCTAAAAAATCTTCATTATCAGGATTGTAGGTATAGCATTCTTCAATACCATAGCGTTCGTAAGACCTTAGCTTTGCTATTGTTTTCCCTAATCTACTTAAAGAAAAAATCTCAAAGACAACTTGAGGAGGGATATTATCTTCTTGCCATTGTAGATAAGATCCGCGATCGCAAAGCTTCGCCTCTGGCGAATCGCCTTTTGGTCTGCCAAAAACAACCATCGCATCTGGTGCAATCCGAGTTTTATTATCGCCTTCTACTGGATACCACAACAAATCACCAGCGACAAAAACCTCTGGATTGTCTTTAAATAAACTATCTAAGCCGCCTTGAATAGTAACAATCCAACGAAACTGTTTAGTATTGTCCGACATTGGCTGCCCATCTCTCTCTGGGTAAATTATCCGCTCTTGGGCAGCAATTTGAGTAGTCATGCCTAAAGCTTCCCCTAAAACCTAGTAGTTTGCTTTGAGTTTAGCTTTTATAGAGCGATCGCGTTATTTGTTGTACCAGGCTTTCCGCCACTGCTGCATTTGGTCAATTTCTGCTTGCTGAGAAGTCAAAATACTTTGATTTAACTGCTTAACTTCGGGGCGAGTAGACTTACTCAACGCATCTTTAGCCATTACTAAAGCACCTTCATGGTGAGGAATCATCGCATTTAGAAAGCGTAAATCAAACTTATCATCCGCCGCACCCAAATCTTCTGACATCATCATACTTTGGTGTTGTTTAGCGGACATGGGGACTAAAGACTTATTTGCACCACCGTAAGCGACAGGTTGCTGGCTGGCTTTGGGATACCAAGCGGTGCGCCACTGTTTCATTTGGTTAATTTCTTTGTTTTGGGCGGCAATAATATTGTTAGCAAGTTGTTTTATTTCTGGACGCTTAGACTTTTGTAAAGCATCTTTTGCCATAATTACTGCTCCCTGGTGGTGCATCATCATTGCATCAATAAATCGCAAATCGTAATTAGCATCCGCCGCGCCCAAATCCATCTCTGTAGAGTGATTCATTGTGCTGTGGTCGTGATTTGCAACGTTTGTGGCTTGATTTTGAGCGGTGTTAGTACAACCTGTAGCGATCGCTATCATGGCTAAAGCTATAAACTTGGTCTTCAAACTAATAAGCTGCATATTTTTTACCTTAAAAAGCTATCATTCTGTTATTGATAGGACGAGATAGCGCGATTACCCAAGGGGTAGCGCTAAAGGCGATCGCACTTCGCATTAGTAAACTTCTAGGGTAGTTAGTAAAATGCGATTAACTGCATTATCAACTCTCTACTCAACTAGAGAGTCAAGGGAGTAAAAATAGATTTTCCCTACCAATTAAGGAGTCAAAACAATGACACATCATCTCTCTTTGTATCAAGTGAACGAAGAAATGAAGCAGTGCATCCAAAACTGTTTAGACTGTCACAGTGTTTGTTTAAACACCCTTACCTACTGCTTGCAACAAGGCGGAATGCACTCAGAATTACCGCATATCCGTTTAATGTTAGACTGTGCTGAAATTTGTCAAACCAGCGCGAATTTTATGTTGCGCGGCTCAGAAATGCACATTCGTACTTGCGCTATTTGTGCGGAAATATGCCTTAAATGTGCGGAAGATTGCGATCGCATGAGCGAAGACGAGCAAATGAAAGCCTGCGCCCAAATGTGTCGCACCTGTGCCGAAACTTGCCGTCAAATGTCTATGTCTGCATAACTTCCATAAATTTCGCTCGCCAGTTATTCGTAACTGGTTTTTTAGTGCAGTTTGTTAAATCAATAATTTCCCCTTGACTCTCTACTCGACTAGAGAGTTGACAATAGAATTAATTGATTAGATTTGAGCTATGGAAATCACTCTTAAACTTAGAGGCATGAGTTGCGCTTCCTGTGCCAGAAGTATAGAAAAAGCAATAAATAATGTTCCTGGTGTAACTAACAGTAACGTTAACTTTGGCATAGAACAAGCCACAATTACCTACAACCCTAAAAAAACTAACTTAGATATAATTCAAAAAGCGATCGCTGAGGCTGGTTATTCATCTTCGCCCCAAAAAGATATAATTAGCGGTGAAGATGAAGCCGAAAATGCGATCGCACAAGCACAATCAAAACAATTACAACGTAAAGTTGTAGTGGGCGCGGTAATTAGTACAATCCTTGTAGTTGGCTCTTTACCAGCAATGACAGGCTTGCATATACCGATAATTCCTGCTTGGCTGCATAACTATTGGTTGCAATTAGTATTAACTGCTCCCGTGCAATTTTGGTGTGGAAATTCTTTTTATGTTGGTAGTTGGAAAGCTTTAAAACGTCACGCTGCAACAATGGATACGCTGATCGCTTTAGGTACAAGTGCAGCTTATTTCTATTCAGTATTTGCCACAATTTTTCCTAGATTCTTTACCGCTCAAGGACTTACACCGGATGTTTATTACGAAACGGCGGCGGTAGTTATTACTTTAATTTTGCTAGGTAAATTGTTAGAAAATCGCGCTAAAGGAAAAACATCTGAGGCTATCCGTAAACTAATCGGCTTACAAGCAAAAGATGCGCGAGTAATTCGCAATGGAAAAGAGATAGATGTACCAATTCAATCGGTAATTTTAGGCGATATAGTTTTAGTGCGTCCTGGTGAAAAAATCCCTGTAGATGGAGAAGTTATTGCTGGAGATTCTACCGTTGATGAAGCGATGGTAACGGGGGAGAGTTTACCTGTAAAAAAACAGATTGGAGACGAAGTAATCGGCGCAACTATTAATAAAACCGGAAGCTTTAAGTTTAAAGTTACGCGAGTAGGAAAAGACACATTTTTAGCGCAAATAGTTAAATTAGTTCAGCAAGCTCAAGGCTCAAAAGCACCTATCCAAAAACTTGCAGACCGCGTTACAGGCTGGTTTGTACCCGTTGTTATTGCGATCGCAATCTCAACTTTCGTTATTTGGTTTAATACTATGGGTAATCTAACACTGGCGTTAATTACTACTATAGGAGTATTGATTATTGCTTGCCCTTGTGCGTTGGGTTTAGCAACTCCTACCTCTATTATGGTGGGGACGGGAAAAGGTGCGGAAAACGGGATTTTAATTAAAGGCGCGGATAGTTTAGAATTAGCCCACAAAATCCAAACTATTGTTTTAGATAAAACCGGGACGCTAACAGAAGGAAAACCCACCGTTACAGACTTTGTAACTATTAATGGTACAGCCAATCAAAACGAGTTAAAACTATTGCGTTTAGCTGCCAGTGTTGAGAGAAATTCCGAACATCCCCTAGCGGAAGCTGTAGTTAAATATGCTAAAGCTCAACAAGTAAATTTAGCAGAAGTAGAGAAGTTTCAAGCAATTTCTGGAAGTGGTGTAGAAGGCATTGTTTCTGATAGATTTATCCAAATTGGTACAAGTCGCTGGTTAGAAGAATTAGGAATTGATACTAGCGCTTTGCAAAACCAGAAAGCAAGTTTAGAAAAGTCGGGAAAAACGGCGGTATGGATTGCGGTAGATGGAGAAATCCAAGGTTTAATCGGAATTGCAGACGCGCTCAAACCTTCTTCTATTGTGGCTGTACAAGCGCTGAAAAAACTAAAACTAGATATAGTTATGCTGACTGGTGACAACCTTTATACTGCTAATGCGATCGCCAAGCAAGTAGGAATTACACGAGTTTTTGCTGAAGTCCGCCCAGAACAAAAAGTTGCTACCGTGAAAAAATTGCAAGCAGAAGGTAAAATCGTTGCAATGGTAGGCGATGGAATTAACGACGCGCCAGCCTTAGCTCAAGCAGATGTGGGAATTGCGATCGGTACGGGAACGGATATTGCAATTTCTGCTAGTGATATTACGCTAATTTCCGGCAATCTTCAAGGGATTGTCACAGCTATTGAACTTAGCCGCGCCACAATGCGAAACATCCGCCAAAACCTCTTTTTTGCCTTTATCTACAATGTTGCTGGTATACCCATCGCGGCGGGGATTTTATTCCCATTTTTTGGTTGGTTACTTAGTCCCATTATCGCCGGGGGTGCAATGGCTTTTAGTTCGGTTTCTGTAGTTACCAATGCTTTAAGGTTGCGAAACTTTCAGCCCAAAGTTAGTGGAGAAATTTAAGAAATGTTGAACAAAAAATATATTATTGGCACTCTTGTAAGTTTGAGCTTTTTAATCAATGCTTCTAGTCTAGCTTCAACTCAAATGCCCGAAAAAACGAACCAGTTTCGACGCATCGAACAGCCAATAGGTTTAAAAATTGGTGTAACGTTGGGTGGATTAGCCTTAATTGGTGGGGAGTTATGGTGGTTTGTGTTTAGTAAACCTAAATCTCCACAAGCCGTTTTAGACGACAGTAATTAATTTTTTTGAATCACCGGGCAAATTGTCCCCGCTTGCAAGGTGTTAAAATTTTCCCAACCGGAAAGTATACCGCCAAGTTCAGAGCGTAATGTGAGTAATTCGTCGATTTGCTTGTCAATTTCGACAATTTTATTTTTTAACCTAGCTTGGACATCATCGCAAGGTAACTGTCCGCGATCGTATACTTTTAGCAATTCGCCAATTTCTTGTAAACTCAAACCCAAACTTTGAGAGCGCTTAATAAACGCCAGTCTTGCTAAAACACTCTGGTCAAACTGCCTAAAACCGCCTTCGGTGCGATCGCATGACTCAATTAATCCTAAACTTTCATAATAGCGAATTGTCCTAATCGGAACGTTACTTAAAGCTGTTACTTGACCGATTAACAGTAGTTTTCGTTCTTGAGTCAACATAAATAATTCAACTCAGTAATTGCTTAGTTCTAGTTTAACAGGTACGCTAAACCCCTCGCCCTTGCTACTCAAAAGCTCCTATAGACTGGTATTGTTGCATAGGTGGGGCAGGATAAAGCCATATTTATAGGGAGCAGAATGGGCATAGAATTACGCAGTTATGTATTTCTTGACAACTTACAACCTCAACACGCGGCTTACTTGGGGACTGTAGCCCTGGGGTTTTTACCATTACCAGGAGATACATCGCTGTGGATAGAAATTTCACCAGGAATTGAAATTAATCGCATTACCGATGTTGCTCTTAAAGCCACTGGGGTGCGTCCTGGGGTGCAAGTTGTCGAAAGGTTATACGGCTTACTTGAAGTGCATTCCAGCCGCCAAAGCGAGACGCAGGCAGCCGGGAGAGCAATTTTAGAAGCCCTAGGAGTTCGTAAAGAAGAATGTCTCAAGCCGCGCGTAATTTCAAGTCAAATTATCCGCAACTTAGATCCTCACCATACCCAACTTATCAACCGTACCCGCCGGGGACAAATGATTTTAGCAGGACAAACCCTTTATGTATTAGAAGTTCAACCCGCAGCTTACGCCGCTTTAGCCGCAAACGAAGCCGAAAAAGCAGCACTAATCAATATCCTTGACGTTCTAGCTGTTGGTAGCTTTGGCAGACTTTATTTAGGCGGACAAGAACAAGATATATTAGCAGGTTCTAGGGCGGCGCTGGCAGCAATTGAGAACGTAAATGGGCGAGAACAGCCCTATGCTGGCGTGGAGTAGAGAATATGGCAAATTTAGACCATCTCGCCTTATTAAAGTCGGGCGCTGTGAGATGGACAAAGTGGAGAGAAGAACATTCCGAAATATCACCAGACTTGAGTTATGCAGATTTAAGGGGAATAAATTTAAGAGGCAGAAATTTAAGTAATGCCAACTTAGCAAACGCCAATTTGAACAAGGCAATTTTGATTGCAGCTAATTTTGAGGGCGCTAATCTTGCTTTTGCAAGTCTCTCCCAGTCTCTATTAATCGAAGCTAATTTAATCGCTGCTAACCTCAGTATTGCTAACTTGAGCGCCGCCCATCTTAAAGGCGCTTGCTTACAAAAAGCTAATTTAATTGGGGCTTCTTTGCAAGCGGCTAATCTAAGTAATGCCGAACTAGAAGGGGTTAACTTAATTAGGGCTAACTTGGGCGGTGCAAATCTCAAAAATGCCAACCTCAGCGAGGCGAAACTAATGCGCGCGAACTTAAGCGAGGCGAATTTAACTGAAGCTCATCTAAATTACGCCAATTTGAGCAATGCAAACCTTGGGAGCGCCTCATTAATTGGTGCAATGCTTTATAAAGCCGAACTTTGTCAAGCTAATTTAAACAGCGCTTATTTACATAATGCTTATTTATTTGGTGCAAATTTGAGCCAAGCTAAACTAATGAATGCTGACTTGCGCTGGGCAAATCTTAGAGGTGCTAATCTTACGAGTGCTAACCTCACCGGGGCAAATCTTAGAGGTGCTATCCACAATAATATTAATGAGGCAATATGACGATCGCGATCGCACTCAACTATGAAATTATCAACTCTTTGGATCTCGCTCCCGTACAAACAATTATTGACAACTTACTCACAACCGGAGTAATTGCTAGTTACGAGCAGCAACTAAGTTTTACTATAGACTATCCTCAAGAAATTGAAGATCCGCGCGAATTACCAGAAATTCCCGAAATTCGGCTGTGGTTTATCCGCTTAGATTCTCGCTACCCTTGGCTACCATTTTTGCTTGACTGGAAAGCTGGAGAACTAGCGCGTTATACAGCGATGCTCGTACCCCATCAATTTAGCGCCTCTGAAGGACTGCAATTTAATCCTGAAGCATTGGAAATATTTTTAATGCACAAACTTTTCGTTTTAGGCGAGTTTTTGCCCCAACATAGTATTAATAGTCCATCGCGGCTGAAATCAATGGCGCAAATGCTGGGGTATGACTTAGAAGACGAAATATTTGCGATGTTTTAATGCGTCTGGGGAAAGATGAATGGCGATCGCACTTTACGCTGAACTAAAAGGCATCGCTACCTACAAAAGCAGTCATGGAAGTAAATAAAAGCCTTGTCCTGCCAACGACAGATCGTCAACCAGACTTAGAAACAGGCGAAATCTTTTTTATTGGTACAGCAACGGTACTTTTACGCTATGCGGGGTTTACAATTTTAACCGATCCAAACTTTTTACATCAAGGCGATCGCGTACATTTGCATTACGGCATTCGTTCGGCGCGAAAAACCAATCCAGCTATAGAGTTAGAAGAATTACCGCCCCTCGACTTGATAGTTCTATCCCATATGCACGAAGATCATTTCGATCGCCTAGTCGAGCAAAAGTTAGATAAAAATTTACCAATTATCACTACCCCCCACGCCGCAGAAAAGCTCAAAGAGAAAGGATTCAATGCTAATTATGCCTTACCTACTTGGGACAAAATAACTATTACCAAAGGTGATTCGCTACTGCAAATTAGCGCTATGCCTGGAAGACACGGACCAGGTATACTTAATGCCTTACTACCTCCCGTTATGGGTAGTATGCTTGAATTTCAAACTCCCAGCAAAGAAACTAAATTCCGCCTTTATATTACAGGCGACACTTTAATTCACGAACAATTAAAAGAAATCCCTAAGCGTTACCCCGATATTGACCTAGCTTTACTGCACTTAGGAGGAACGAGAATATTTGGCGTAATGTTAACTATGAATGCCAAGCAAGGATTGCAGGCGATTGAAATTATTGCTCCGAGTACTGCAATTCCCATTCATTACGACGATTACACGGTTTTTAAGTCGCCTCTAGAAGATTTCAAGCAAGCCGTCACCGCCGCCGGACTAGAAAATAAAGTAAAGTACCTCAATCGGGGCGAAACTTACAAGTTTTCTGTACCTGTATCCTAAAAGAATGTTGTGAACTACCACTCGCTGACAGGAGTACCTGTACAGTGTGGGCTTCCAGCTTCACAGGTGGGTTGCCTCTACGGAGGTCTTGCGACCCCGCTTTGGTCTTACACTGTCTTCACTGACAGTAGCGCTAGTCCCTAACGCTAATATACGCAAGCCCTCATCTCGAATGTTGATAGCGGCGTTTATTTCTCTGTCGTGCTTGGTTTGACAACTAGAGCAAGTCCAGCTACGCCCCTCTAAAGAAAGGCTACCAACTTGCGAAGTCTTCCGCCCGGAGAGCTTCGCGATTTAGGCATAAGTGACAATTTTTACGTGAGGGGAAGAAACGCCCTATTTCTAGATAAGTTTTCCCCTCTTTTTCGCCCTTGTATTTGAGTTGTCGGGTAAATTCTGACCAACCACAATCACTCTCTTGAAAAGCTTGGGGGAGGGAAACCGCTCCCCCAACTTTTCGCTAATCGCCTTAGCTAAATTGTGGTTTTTTACCATGTTTTTCACAGCTAAGTTCTCTACAACGATGACTTGGTTTTCGTT
>JAPJOW010000144.1 GCA_030826005.1 Aliterella sp. RAGGC_92 | reverse complement strand
GGAAATGATGCCAACTCAACTATGGGATACAACTATGAACCCCGAATCGCGCACCCTGAAGCGGATAGAGATTGAGGATGCTGCCGAAGCCGATCGCATCTTTACGGTGTTGATGGGCGATCGCGTTGCCCCTAGGCGCGAATTTATCGAAACCTACGGTTCTCGCCTCAACCTTGCCGAACTAGATATCTAGGTGCTTTAGTGTAAGGGGACAAGGGGACAAAGAGAGCAGGGGACAAGAGGACAAGGAAGAACTTGCTCCCCTTATCCCCTGCTCTGTTTCCTGTTGGCTTTAGAATTATTAACAAAATGCTTAAGCAAAACGTTTTAATGTAACGATCTTGGTAGTTTTATTTTTTGATTCATTGACTTTTGTCAGCCGTTAACATTAAACCTTGGAAACTTTTAGCATGAGTAGCAATTTAGCAACAAAACTTCGTGAAGGAACTAAGAAAGCCCATAGTGCAGCAGAAAACATGGGTTTTGTCAAGTGTTTTTTAAAAGGAGTAGTAGAAAAAAATTCTTACCGCAAGTTAGTTGGTAACTTCTACTTTATTTATTCAGCAATGGAAGAAGAAATGGAGCGCCATAAAAACCATCCCCTTCTATCCAAAATTTACTACCAACAGCTAAATCGTCAGCGTACTTTGGAGCAAGATTTGAGCTTCTATTACGGTGCTAACTGGAAAGAGCAAATCGTGCTTTCTCCGGCGGGAGAAGCCTACGTTAAGCGGATTCGGGAAATTGCCAACTCTGCGCCTGAATTGCTGATCGCTCACTCTTACACTCGCTATATTGGCGACTTGTCCGGGGGACAAATCCTCAAAAATATTGCTGTCCGGGCAATGAACCTAGCGGAAGGCGAAGGTACAGCTTTTTATGAGTTTAAGGACATTCCCGACGAAAAGCAATTTAAAGTTGGTTACAGACAGGCTTTAGATGAGTTACCAATTGACGATGAGACAGGCGATCGTATTGTCGAGGAAGCAAACGCTGCTTTTGGCATGAATATGAAGCTATTTCAAGAAATGGAAGGTAGCTTGATTAAATCCATCGGACAAATGTTGTTTAATAGTCTTACCCGTCGTCGCACTCGTGGTAGCACGGAATTAGCTACTGCTGAGTAAGCGATCGTAAGTTAATTTTCGGGGCAGGTTTGGTGATTTTTCTTGGTAAGAAACTGAGAAAAATTACGAAATCTGCCCCCTAGTTTTTTGATGTGCGTATTTGTAAGGGCGCAAGACCTTGCGCCCCTATATTGCGCGCCCATCCCACTAAAATACTATAACTACACCTCGTATTAATTTTCTGATGGCTGCAAAACTTCCTGTAACGGTAATCACTGGCTTTCTGGGTAGCGGGAAAACTACGCTAATTCGTCACCTGCTGCAAAATAATCAAGGGCGACGCATCGCTGTATTAGTTAATGAATTTGGCGAATTAGGAATTGATGGCGATATTCTCAATTCTTGCCAAGTTTGCCCCGATGATGCTGACGAGAAAGCAAATATTGTGGAATTAACTAACGGGTGTTTGTGCTGCACCGTCCAAGAAGAATTTTTGCCGACAATGTTGGAGTTGCTTAAGCGGCGAGACAAATTAGATTGGATTTTGATTGAAACTTCTGGGTTAGCCTTGCCGAAACCATTAATCAAAGCCTTTCGCTGGCAAGAAATTCGCAACGCCGCAACGGTGGACGCGGTAATTACCGTAGTTGATTGCGAAGCCGTCGCCAAAGGGACGTTTGCCAGCGATCCCGAAGCCGTAGACAGCCAAAGATTTGCCGATCCCAATTTAGAACACGAAACGCCTTTACAAGAGCTATTTGAAGATCAGTTAGCTTGTGCCGATTTAGTGATTTTAAATAAAACCGATTTAGTTGACTTAGCTACTCAAGAAAGCGTACTCAACACAATTAAACCAGAATTACCTAAAAGTGTAAAAATTGTACAGAGCGATCGCGCCCGACTCGATCTATCGGTTCTTTTAGGCTTTCAGTCGGCGGTAGAAGACAATTTAGACAACCGTCCCAGCCATCACGACAGCGAAGAAGACCACGATCACGATGATGAAATTACTTCAACTCACGTCATTTTAAATCGCAGCTTCAACCCCACAACTTTACAAGCACAATTGCAACAACTCGCCCAAGAGCAAGATATTTATCGCATTAAAGGATTTATATCTGTTCCAAACAAGCCTATGCGCTTGGTTTTGCAGGGAGTAGGAACGAGATTCGAGCAATTTTACGATCGCCCTTGGCAACAAGATGAATTGCCGCAAACAAAGCTAGTTTTTATTGGACGCAAACTCAACCCCGCAGCCATTGAATCGCAGTTAGCAGCAATACCTGCCTAAGTTACTCGTAGTAAATTCCTAAATGATTGGCAACGGGACGCTGGCGCATGGGTATGCGAGTATGAATTGGGGCATTGAGTAAAGTAGGCTGCCCGCCAGACTCGATAACTAAACTTGAAGAACCGCCACCGTCCAAGTTTAGAGCCACATTTGCGCCTAACTCCAAAAAGATATTTGTTAATTCCGATAAATTGAGTCCTTCACTGTAAAAAGGCTGACGACCATCCCCAACAACCATCCACAATTTGTCTCCAGCTTTGTTAAGTCCTACGGCGGTACAAGGCATCAATTTGGGGGTTACGTTTGGATCGGGGGGTACGATTTCGCCGCCCTCCACAAGCAATCTATTACCAGATAACGCTTGCATAGTACCTGGCTTGCACTCTTTTCCTCCCATCTGGATTGAGTTATCGGGCGCAATGCACATAACACTCCAACTTGTCGCGCTGGGAGAATATATATTGCCCTGAGAAATAGCTTGCCCTAATATATTTACGCGATCGCCAACGTGCGGGTAATAATTCCAAGGACTGCGTTCGTAAAAAGGCAGAAAGAAGCTGGCATTAATTGCAAGTTTTACACCAAACTCACTTGAAAAGCCTGAAGTCGTCCGTGCCTTAATTTCCATACCATCGGTGCTTGGCGTTCCGGGCGTAACTAAAAACTTTAAGTTTGGAGTAGTTAAATCTACCGTGACAACGTGCAGCATAATTCGGCGCGGTGTAGCACGAGCAAGTCGTTGATAAGTAATGCCAGGAAACAATTGTTGCTCTAAATCGGTACGCGGAGGGCGATTTAAACACAAACCGCCGTAAACAATTAAAAGCAAGGCGATAACACTCATCACCGCTATTAACAGCATTCGCCCAATATTCGGTCTGCGCCTGCCAATCCTAGGATATTTTTTTCTTGACATATCTAAAAATAATTGCGAAATGTTTGGGAGTCAAGTATTAAAAGCCGCTACTAATTTAGCTTTACCAATAAAACTAGCAACAAAACTTAAACACCAAATAGCACAGCAGGTTGCAGCCCTTGTTGTAGAGTGAGAACAATTAGCCGTATTCACTTGGCGATTAATAAATCAAAGGGAAAATACTCATGGTAGAACGTGGTTCTAAAGTGCGGATTCTCAGACCAGAATCTTACTGGTTTCAAGATGTCGGAACAGTAGCATCAATTGACCAAAGTGGCATTCGCTATCCGGTGATTGTCCGCTTCAACAATTTAAACTATGCAGGTGTAAACACCAATAACTTTGCCACCAGCGAACTATTGGAAGTAGCCAAACCCACCGCAAAAGCCAAAAAAGCTTCTACGGCGGCTACTGGCGGTCAGCAAACCACCCTGGACGAGCGCACCCGCACTACAGGGCAAGGTACGCCTTCAAGTCCAAAAGCTTCTAACCCGGCTGCTAGTCCCGAATCGGGCGATAGCAGTGGTGTAGTAGTCGGCGATGCTAATCAAGGTACGGAATCTCGTTAGTGCCTGAACTGCCTGAAGTTGAAATAGTCCGACGCGGTTTAGAAAAAGTTACTCTAAACCAAGAAGTTACGGGGGGCGAGGTGCTACTTAGTCGCACGATCGCCTACCCGCTTTCTACTCATGAATTTTTGACGGGATTGCAAAGCAATAAAATTTCTAACTGGCAACGCCAGGGTAAGTATTTGCTGGCGCAGTTAGCTAATTCTAGCTATCTTGGCGTACACCTGCGAATGACAGGACAATTGTTGTGGCTGCACCCCACTGAGCCATTACACAAGCATACGCGAGTAAGATTATTCTTTGCAGGCGATCGCGAATTGCGCTTTGTCGATCAACGCACTTTTGGACAAATGTGGTGGGTTTCAAAAGGAAAAAAGCTTGAATCAGTAATTACTGGACTTGCCAAGTTAGGGGTAGATCCTTTTAGTCCAGAGTTTTCGGTAGAATACTTTGCCGCCAAGCTCAAAAATAGTCGTCGTTCGATTAAATCGGCATTATTAGATCAAACAATTATTGCTGGAATTGGCAATATTTACGCTGACGAAGCATTATTTATCGCTAAAGTGCCGCCAGCGACTTTATGTACTTGCTTGGAAACGACGCAAATAACGCAACTAAGAGACGCGATTATTAAAGTCTTAGCAGCCAGTATTGAGGCAGGTGGGACTACTTTTAGCAACTTTTTGAATGTACAGGGCATTAACGGCAATTACGGCGGTGTAGCGTGGGTTTACAACCGCACGGGCAACCCTTGTCGAATTTGCGGTACGCCAATCGAGAGAATTAGGTTAGCTGGGCGATCGTCTCATTATTGTCCACTGTGTCAGGGAAAAGGCTGACAAGGAAAGTGGTATTTCCTACTTGACTGTATGCGTAAACGTTCTAAAATCTCTAAGTACGCATTAAGTAGTTTAATAGAGCAAGTTATGGCAGTCAAAAAGGGCGATTCAGTTCGTGCTGTCCGTGAAAAGTTAGAAAATAGCGTAGAATCTCAAGCTAGTGATATCCGTTTTCCTGCCTACTTGTTTGAAACAAAAGGTCAAGTGTTGGATATTAGAGGAGAATACGCTTTAGTAATGTTTGGGCAAGTACCTACGCCTAATATTTGGCTGCGTGTAGATCAGTTGGAACAATTTAAGTAAGCTCGTTTTTCTAATATGCAAGCTACCATCTCATCTTCCCTTGTCTGCAATTCGCCCCGCGTTACTGTTATTGGTGCGGGTAAAGTTGGTAGCACTTTAGCACAAAAAATTGCTGAGAAAAACTTAGCCGATGTAGTGCTGCTAGATGTAGTCCAGGGAATGCCTCAAGGGTTAGCATTAGACCTTGTAGAAGCAAAAGGAATCTCTTTGCACGATCGCCAAATTAGCGGCACGACAAACTATGCTGATACGGTGAACTCCGATATAGTTGTAATTACCGCAGGAATACCGCGCAAACCCGGTATGAGTCGCGACCAGTTAATGCAGACTAACGCCAAAATAGTTGTAGAAGCAGCAACAAAGGCGATCGCTTATTCTCCTAATGCAGTATTCATTGTCGTTACTAATCCCTTAGATGTGATGACCTACCTGGCATGGCAAGCAACAAAACTGCCGCGCGATCGCATTATGGGAATGGCAGGGGTATTAGATTCTGCCCGTTTCCAGGCTTTTATAGCAATGGAATTAGGCGTATCGATCCTAGATGTACATACAATGGTTTTGGGCAGTCACGGCGACTTAATGGTGCCTCTAGCGCGTTATTCTACGGTGGCTGGCGTGCCAATTACAGAATTGATGGATGAGGCAACAATTGAGCGTTTAGTAACGAGAACTCGTAACGGTGGCGCAGAGATTGTCGAATTAATGCAGACAGGAAGCGCTTTTTTTGCTCCGGCGGCTTCTACTTGTTTGATGGTGGAATCAATATTACTCAACCAGTCGCGTTTATTACCTGTAGCCGCTTACTTGCAAGGCGAGTACGGATTGCAAGATGTTTTTATCGGCGTTCCCTGTAGTTTAGGCTGTGGTGGGATTGCTAAAATTTGGGAACTAAAACTTACAGATACTGAATTAGCCGCGCTGCATACTTGCGCTGAATCGTTGCGGGAAAATATTAAAAGCGCGATCGCACTTCTATCTTAAAGACTATCAGTACGAATACTACCATCGGGCGCAATGGTCTCATAAAAGATACAGTCTCTACAATCACTCAGACTGAATTCCCTAGCTCCCGTAAAATTGGCATAGGTGAGGTCGCACCCATTGAAATTGGTTTCAACAAGATCGGTGTTTTTGAAGATAGCTCCTCTAAGATTGACATAGTTAAAACCAACTTGTCCGAACGTAGCCCCTCTAAAATCAGCCCCTGGCATATAGCAATCTTCAAAAGTACTTTCATACATACGGGCGCGGACGAATTTAGCACTGCTCAAGTCACATTCGTCGAACCCACTGGAATCGAGGTAGGAGTTGGAGAAGTCGGCTTGATGGTAAATAATTCCTTTATCGACTCTATCGTTCCAGTTAGCACCTCGACAATTCCTGCCAGTCTTATCTCGTTCTCCCCCAGCGTACTTTCTAATCAATTCTTCTCTATCCATGACTCAACACCTCAAATAATCGATAGAGATTAATACATTTTAGACTTCTCATCAATGCTCGGAAACTAGGCGTTAGTGAAACTAATTATCCTAACCAAGATTCCAAATCCGCCGTACTCGTAAAATCTAACAAATCCTCACCTAAAGCCTCTAATCTCTCCAGACTTAGATTGTTCACTATTGCAGTAAATTCCGGTGATAGGCTACCCAACTTACGAGTAAGCAGCTTAAAGACTAATTCTCTTTCTCCGGTGGTGCGACCTTCTATTAAACCAAGTTCTAGTCCTCGTTCTAATCCTCGTTCTTCGCCTTCGCGTAAAATAGATTGATACATCGTAGACTCACGCATAACTGGACTCCTCATTAATTGCCGGATCGTCTGCTCACTTAATTGTAAGCCAGCCAAAATACTCGTTGCTGCTGCTAAATTACTTTGTTCTCTAGAATCTGCGATTTGCTCTAACTCCCGCACTACTTGCGCTAACACACTTTCCTTGTCTGATGCTTGGCTTAATACTGCATAAGGCAATAGTCCTGGCGTACTCAAAAATACTTCTACAGGTTCTTCCCATAACCGAATTACTCGAAACTGATGCGTCATTACGGGAGTTTGATAGCTTGTTTGTCTCACTAAAACCGAACTTGTGGGTTTAAGGTAGATTACTACTTGTTGAATATTTCGCTCTGGAAACTTGCGTTTTAGACGCAAGTAATAATCCGCTATCCGAAATGGCATGGTTTCATCACTAATAGTTTGAAACTCGGTATGCAGAATAACTTGACTCGATTGCAGTAGCATCACCGAATCGGCTCTAATTGGCTCTACATTCAGTTCGGTGGGGTTGATGGTTGTGAGAGTAATTGCTTCGCCTAATAACCAAGCTGCAAAATCGGCGCTATACTGCTCAATCAGAAACTTTGAGATGTTGTCAATCAATGGTAGCGCAGAGAAGTCAGAAATTTTATCACTTTATCCTACATGACTTTGGGGAACTAGAATGCGATCGCCTAAAAGCTGAAAAATATGGTTTACATATTTATAATTTTTACTTATAATACTTAAAAGTAATTCAAATGCCTACGAGTAGTTACTTAGGAGCATTTTATTGCACACTAAAGATATAAGAAAACCCAAATTACACAACCGTAATTTTACTAGGAAATTTACAGCTATGAGCTTCATTGATTGTTTATTTCTCACCTTGGCAAACGCTACAATCTGTATCGCTTTACCTAAAGCAATATCTTTATTGAACTTCCGCAAGAATAGCGCTATTGTTTAAGCTTTTACTATCCGCCGCCACCAAGCCCGGACTAATTTAATTTCTTCATGGGTGTAACTTTCCTCCAAATGCTCGTAAATACTTTTGAGGGAATCTGCATGAAAATTTTTATTGCTTTGATTATAAATTGCTGACGCACAGGGACCGCCAATTGGTCTAAATTCTACAGACTGATTCATCTCGATTAACTCCGTCAGATGACCTACAATTGTACCTATACTCAAACTGCTTTCAGTAGCTACGTCTGCGGCATCTAGTCAGAAAATATACAGACGATATTCTACCACTATCACCATTAAAAAAGACACCTACAAGGTACTGCAAGTGATGGTAAAGCGGAACTCAAAGAAACCCAAAATATAAAGTTGCCTTAGAAAGGCAGAGCTTTGAACCATTTTTCTGGTAAGTTTGTTTAATGAGTGAGATATTAAATTGGAAAACCAATCCAGATAAAAATTTATGGCAACCGAGCAAGAGCTTCAATCTCTTTTTAATACCCTAGATGGCGACAAAGACGGCCTGGTCTCCATTAATGAGCTTTTTTTAAGTCCTGGCTTAAGTGCAATCATCTCATCAGAAACAGGTATCAGTAGCCCCCAGGAGTTACTATCACGGTATGCTTCCAACGAAGACGGTAGTATTACCTTTGAAGAATTAAAACAAGCAGTTGAGAACGCAGATAATTTAACCTAGCAGTCAAAAAAACAATACCCGAAATCCCTCTCTAGCCAACGCTTTGAGGGATTTAAAATTTATAGGTCATCGGTGAATCGCTCTTTCCTTCAGGATGGAGGTGAAAGGCTGACACTCACGCGATTGTGGGAGGGGACAGGAGCGATCGCACCCTTTAGAATATCGATGTCGCTGGACTTGTCAACAATATATCCTACATGGCTTTGGGTAATTGAGCGATCGCCTAAATCCAGAAAAAATCTAGCTTTATTTATAGTTGCTGCAAGTTATTCAAAAGCTTGCGAGTAGTTACTTACAGCCGTTTTGTTGCACACTGAAGGTATAAGAAAAAACGAATTTTGTAAACAGTAACTTTACTAGGAAATTTACAGCTATGGCTCTCCTTGATTATTTATTTCTCACCTTGGCAAACGCTACAATTTGCATCGCTTTACCTAAAGCAATCTCTTTAATTAATTTCCGCAAAAACGGTGCTAGTGTCTAGCATTTTTGCCGCCGCCACAAAGCTCGAACTAATTTAATTTCATCATAGGTGTAAGTTTCCCCCAAATGTTCGTAGATACTCTTGAGGGAATCTGCACCGACAGTTTTTATTGCTTTAACAATAAACTGCTGACGCACGGGAATTACTAATTGGTCTAAATCTACTGGCTGGTTCATTTCAATAAGTTCAGCTAGATGATTTGCGATCGTACTTACACTTAAGCTTCGCTCTTTAGCTATGTCTGCGGTATCTAGTCCTTGACGGTGGAGTTTGAGCGTTAATAATTGACTATCGGATGGGAAAGATGCGATCGCTTTTGTCGCTGCACTCTGCGCGATCGCACTACTAACTTCTACCTTAACTGACTGCTGAGTATAAGCCAAAATCTCGGCAACAAAGCGCTGCCCATACTGAGCTAATTTACTGCTTCCGACTCCAGAAATTTTACTAAATTCTTCTAGAGTTTGAGGTTGCAATTGCGCCATTGTTTTCAAGCTAGAATCGGCAAATACTATATAAGGCGCTATTCCTTGTTCGTCGGCTAGTTGCTTGCGTAAGTTGCGTAACTTTTGATATAGCATCTCTATATCCGCAGCTTTTGGCGTTTCGCGATCGTCTACTGTAGGTTTTGGTGTAGCACTAATCGCAATTAAAACCGTCTTTTTTCGCCGCATTACTTCCCAACTAAGAGCATTTAGCCGCAAAACCGAGTAACCATCATTTGTTTGCCCTAATAAACCTTGATGTAACAAACTACGACATAAAAGCCGCCAATCATCGGCAGTTCTATCTTTACCAATGCCGTAAGTAGTTAATTTATCGTGGTTGTATTGCAAAACTTTTTGACTTTTTGAACCGCGCAATACATCAATAATGTGACTCATGCCAAATCTTTCTTGACAACGCGCCACACAAGAAAGAAATTTCATCGCTTCAATTGTCCAATCTTCTTCGGGTTTGGGGTTGCAGCAATTATCGCAGTTGCCACAATTTCCCCCAAAACTTTCGCCAAAATACCCTAGTTGAATCGTGCGACGGCAAACTGTACCTTGAGCGTAGTCTATAATTTGCCGCAGTTGTTGTTTAGCAATGCGCTGTTCTTGAAGGTCGGTTTTTTGCTCAATTAAAAATTCAACAGTTTTAACATCGCCATAACCAAAAAAGATCGTACACCGCGCCGCGCTGCCATCTCTCCCCGCTCTGCCCGATTCTTGGTAATAGCTTTCAATATTGCGAGGTAAGTCATAATGAATTACAAATTTAACATCGGGCTTGTTAATTCCCATCCCAAAGGCGACAGTTGCAACCATTAAACGAGCATCATCGCGAATAAAACGAGTTTGATTAGATTCTCTTTCTTCGTCACTTAACCCCGCATGATAAGGTAAAGCAGAAATTCCATCTTGTTGCAATTGCATCGTAATTTTATCTACGGTTTTACGGCTGAGACAGTAGATAATTCCCGCACCTTCGGTTTTTGTGACTAATTGCTTCAATTGGTTATAAGGTTGCTTTTGCTTGGGTTGTACCTCGTAGTAAAGATTGGGGCGATTGAAACTAGCAACGTGAACTATCGGTTTTGCGAGATTGAGTTGTTGGATAATATCCGTGCGGACGCGATCGGTGGCGGTAGCTGTAAGAGCTATAGTAGGGACTGTTGGGTAACGTTGGCGTAAAGCGCGTAATTGACGGTAATCGGGGCGAAAATCATGTCCCCACTCGGAAACACAGTGCGCTTCGTCGATGGCAAAACTGGCAATGCCAATTTGATGCTGTACTAAATCTATAAATGGTAAAAAGCGATCGCTTAGTAATCTTTCTGGGGCAACGTAAAGCAGTTTTACTTTACCACTAAGGATTGCTTCTTCGCGCGATCGCACTTGATAAGTATTGAGGGTGCTATTGAGAAAAGTTGCCCCAATTCCGTTATTTTTCAATGACTGCACTTGATCTTGCATCAG
>JAPJOW010000143.1 GCA_030826005.1 Aliterella sp. RAGGC_92 | reverse complement strand
CGATGATGAAGTATCCCATCAACAGTTTACGCAAAAGTACGATCTCAATTTTCCCCTATTAGCGGATACTGATAAAACTTTGATTAAAGCTTACGATGTCGATGGTGGTGGTTATGCTAAACGAGTTACTTATGTAATTGATGGCAGTGGCAAAATTACTCACGTAGATTCTAGCGTGAGTACTTCTACTCATGCTAGTGACGTTTTAGCAGCTTTGGGTAAGTAAAATAGCTTGCCTAGGAGTTCAACCCTAGGCGGGTAACTTGTTTATCGGCATTGCTGAATTTAGAAATAATTTTCTCTTTACAGCAATCCACCCTTCTATTTATCTCCTTGTCTCCTCTTTCGTCAATCGGGCAACCCCTATTTATCTAAACTACTTGGCAAGGGGGTAGTAACTGGAGTCGTAACTGTATTTGCTGGAGTGGGAGTTTGGATGCGTTGTTGCTGCTTTTTTCTAAACTCCGCCGCCGCATCATTGAGGCTTTGGTTTTTGTCTGCATTAAATTCCTCAGCGCTACGAGAAGTTCCAAGTTGAGCGCGATGAATTAAGTCAAACAAGCTGCCTGTAGGATTGTCGTTTCTAGATGAAAAAGGATCTCCTTGTTGGGGTTGGAAGTCCTGCAAAGGATTGACATCTGTAGATTGCGCTTGAGCGTTTTGGGGTACTAGCAAGGAAAAAAGACTCATTGATGCAATGATGCCCAAGACGAACTTCTGCGATGACTTGGCTGTAACTTTCATAGGTTTTTATTTTTGGCTAAAGGTTTCTTAAGTAAGCGACTTTTTTAATAGCGGTTGAATGCTAATTAACGATACAAAACTAAAGCCTAACAAAACTAGCATTGCTCCGCCAAAGCTAACGTCTCCCCAAGGAGCTTGCATTACTATACTACTAATAGACCAATTGCTATGTAGATATAAGTAGCGAATCGGCTCGATCGCATAGCTAAGAGGGTTTAAACTTGCAACTACCTGCAACCATTGCGGCATAAACGATAAGGGCGCTAAAGCGGTGCTGGCAAATAATAAAGGCAAGTTAGTTACAAAAATAACCGCAATTAATTCAATGTGTCCAGGCAAAGCAAAAGCCAAACCTAAGCTAATCGCCGTTACGCCCAAGGCTAGTAAAAAAACAATTAAAGCGATCGCACCTAATCCGGCAAGATTCGGCAAACCCGCTCCTAGTAAGGCTGCTGCTCCCACAATTACCGCCGCTTGCAACAAGCTTTGACTAACAATAAATAACGCCGAAGCTAAAACAATTGAGTATCTAGAAGCAAGCGGCGCAACTAATAGGCGATTGAGAAAGCCAAATTCGCGATCGAACATGACGGGTAAACCCGCATTCAAAGCCCCCGCAAAAGCTGTAAACACAATTACTCCCGCACCGAGAAATTGCCCGTAACTATGACTGTTGCCAAATAATCCCGATGGCGCATTTTGAAATAACGCCCCAAATAAAACTAGCCACATGACAGGCTGAATAATCCCAGCAACTAAAGTTGATGGACGGCGCTGCAATTGAATAAACAAGCGGCGAGTTAAAGCTAAAGTTTCTTGAACTAAATCGGCAAAACCATTGTGGTTTGAGGTATCTACTTGAGAAAATGCTCCTGGTTGAGCAATCGTTTGAGGTTTGGGAGGTGTAATCGTACTACTCATTTATAGTTATCTCTCTACGCTAAAAACTTTTATTATCTACTTCATATTTTGCTTGCGTTCTGCCTTCAAGTCTCGACTACCTACCGCCGCAAGCTCCGCATCCATCAACGTGCGCCCCGTAGCTGCTAAGTAGACATCATCTAAACTAGGGCGTGACTGGGCAATGCCAAAAGTAGGTAAACCTGCTTCAGTTAACGATTTTTGAATGCTACTGAGTGCGTCGGCTTGGGGAGTAACGACTAAATTCAAAGAATTACCTTGAGCGCTATTGATAATTACCTCTTGTACAAACGGTAAAGCTTGCAGTAGAGTCTTGGCTTTTTGGGCTTCGGGATCTGAAGAAAACTCTCTCAGGCGGAGAGTAATGCGATCGCCTCCTAGTTCATTTTTTAACTCTGTAGGCGTTCCTGCTGCAATTACCACACCGCGATCGATAATGGCAACTTTGTCAGCTAAAGCATCAATTTCTTCTAAATAATGACTGGTAATTAATACGGTAGTTCCGGCGGCTTTGAGTTGGCGCAAAAAGTCCCACACTATAAAACGGCTCTCAATATCTAGCCCTACGGTAGGTTCATCTAAGACTAAAACATCGGGAGCGTGCAGCAATCCGGCGGCTAAATCTATACGCTTTTTTATGCCACCAGAATAAGTACCAGTACGTTTATCTGCCCATTCTTCTAAGCTTAATAAGCCGATTACGTCATTAATACGCTGTTTTGCGGCATTATTGGGCAAATGATATAGCGATGCTTGCAATTGCAACAGTTCTCGCCCTGTAAGTACCTTGTCTAGCGCTACTTCTTGCGCCACGTAACCTAGTTTCTGTCTAGCAAGTCTTGGATTATCGACAACGGAAACTCCTGATACTTCAACCTTTCCCGCATCTGGGGTAGATAGAGTACACAAAACGCGCAAAGTTGTCGTTTTTCCCGCGCCATTTGGCCCTAAAAGCCCAAATATTTCCCCTGGCTCAATTTGCAATGAAACATTTTTAACGGCTTCTACTGAGCCGTAGCGTTTTTGTAAATTCTCAATTTTTACGGCGGGAGCCATCAGCCTTTCTCCCTAGATACATTTCTAAACAATTTCTATTTTAGTAGGGAAAGAGATTACAGGTGAGACTTCTCATGACGAATTTAGCTTTAGGATCGGGTAACGGCATAAAAAGTTGGTGACTTATTTGAGTATTTTTACATTCTCTCGATCGGTCTATGAGATATCACAGTTTGGTTTAAAATGGAACGATTAGTAACATATCTCGAATGAGTGAAACCGTTTACATCGAAACCAGTATAGTTGGTTACTTGACAGCTAGACCTAGTAATAACTCGCTACTCATGGCAAGCTTGGAAATTACCCAGGAATGGTGGAATACTCGCCGAGAACAATTTGGTCTTTACATCTCCCAATTGGTTTTAGAAGAAGTGGCTAGAGGAGATGCGGAGATAGCAAGGAAGCGGCTTGATATCTTGCGTAACTTTCCATTGCTGGAAGTCAACCAAAGCGTTCAGAGTTTGGCAACATTGTTTCTCGCAAAAACTAATCTTCCTGCTAAAGCTGCTGATGATGCGCTTCATATTGCGGTAGCTACATTTTACGGGTTAGATTATCTTTTAACTTGGAATTGTAAACATATTGCTAACGCTCAAATTCAAAAGAAACTCACCCAAATTAGTATTGAAGCGGGATACGAGTTACCGACTATTTGTACACCCTATGAACTAATGGAAGATTAATTATGTGGAAAGATGAAGTTCTTGAGGAAATTTACAGAATTCGAGAAGAACACGCCAAGTCTTTTAACTATGATTTGCAAGCAATTTGCGACGATCTGCAGAAAAAGCAAGCTACTAGCGGTAGACAGATGATTTCAGCCCCGCTCAAGTCTCGTAGTCAGTTGCATAACAAATCCCTGAACCCGTTTAATTAAGCGATCGCACTTCTACCCAAAAAAGCGCGATCGCATCTCTCCTTAAAAGGCTGTAGCTACAGCATTCACTAAGTAATGAGTAACGGGTAAAGAGTCTACAATCATTGCCGCGCAAAGAGCCATCATGTAGATAATTGAGTAAAAGAACAGACTTCTAGCCAATTCTTTATTATCGGGATCGAGGCGCAACGCCCAGGCTTTTTTGATGAAAAGAGTTGCCAAAAACGCCGCTAAAGCGCCATAAACTACCCCAGAAACATTTAAGGGATAGATGAGTAAAAATGTAGCCGGAATAAGAACTAAGGTATAAAGCCAAATTTGCTTAGTTGTCGCTTCATTACCTGCAACCACAGGAAGCATCGGTACGCCCACTTTGGCATAATCATCGCGAATCATTAAAGCCAATGCCCAAAAATGCGGCGGAGTCCACAGAAACACGATCGCAAATATTACCCAAGCCGCCCAACTCAACGTCCCTGTAACCGCCGCCCAACCAACTAAAGCCGGGATTGCCCCCGCAGCGCCACCAATGACAATGTTTTGGCTGGTATGGCGTTTGAGCAAATGAGTGTAAATCGCCACATAGAAGACGATGCCAGACATCGCTAATAGAGCGCTTAGTAAATTGGCTTTGACAGTTAATAAAGTAAAAGAAAGTATGGCTAAAGTAATCGCAAATATCAACGCATCTCGCGGCTGCACTTTACCCGAAGGCAAAGGACGATGGCGGGTACGTTCCATAGCATAATCAATATCGCGATCGTAAATGCAGTTAATTGTTTGAGCCGCCGCCGCCGCCAACGTACCGCCAATTAAAGTTACTAGCAGCAATAGAGGATCTACTTGTCCATTGCCTGCAATCCACATACTACTAGCGGTTGTGATTAACAATAGCGGGATAATCCTCGGCTTTGTTAGCTGGTAATAACTGCGAACAACCTCAGAAAAATTTTCATGATGGCGAGAGAGACTAGAGCCGATCGTACTCACACTACTAAATCCTTAATCATTGAAACAACAAAATACAAGCTCAGAAGTTATCTCGCATTAACGATTAGCTTCTGCTGAAAAAACGCGAAGCTCTGGCGCATTTGCGCGATCGCGCCATCCCAAAACGGTATAAACTACCAGAGATCCTAATAATGCTGCTCCTACAGCTTGATGAGCCACTGTTAACGGCTCTATTTGTAGATGTAAGCGCAAGGTAGCAATCCCTAACAAAATTTGCAATAGTAATAACCCACCCGCCATATTTGCTAGTAACCGCAAAGCCGGATGCAATGCTGGAGTTCGCCAGGACATCCAGACGACAGCAATAATTGCCAAACTAGGCAACACCACGCCGCCGATATGACTGTACATGACACTACACAATGTTTTGACTGCCAAACACTGATGCAGCGCCCACCGAGAAGCTACCAAAGCACCGAGTAAGCTTTGTAAATACACCAAAATTGCCGCCGCTAATCCCAGCCAACGTAACTTACCCGCCGTCCCCGTACCAACGTAAGGAGTTAGCCCCGTACCGATAACTAGCAAGGTGCTAAAAAATAATAATGCCGTGCCTAAATGAGCCGTTACGATGTCAAAACGCAATAATTGCGTAACAGTTAGCCCGCCCAATACGCCTTGAAACACAATTAAACCCAAAGCAAAAGTAGCCGCCCAAGGCAGCCAACCGGGTAACTGACGGCGATTCCACCAAGAAGTAACGGTTAAGGCGATCGCTCCTACGCCAATTAACGCCGCATCCAAGCGATGAAACCACTCTAAAAATACTTGCAGATTCATCTGCGCCCTTGGCACGAGCGTACCGTAACACAAAGGCCAATCAGGACAAGCTAACCCGGCATTCATGACGCGAGTAGCGCTACCGATTGCCATCAAAATTAATGTAGCAATACACAACTTCCATACCCAACGCCGAATTCGCTCTTGAGGTTGGGAGAGGTTTTGCGCGGCGTTGCTGGTTTGCGGAACAATAAATTCTGTCATGGACGACACCTTCTGCCCATCGGTATAAGCCATTAAAGTTTACATTTTTGTGAGTGCTGGCTTTCTTCCACCCTAGCGCATAGTTTCCCACAGAGGTACACAATTACTCTATTTTTGAGTAACTACAAACATTTATTTATAACTATTAGACACTTCTAACGTTTGACAATACCCCCGCGATCGCACTGCTTTATCTCTAAATATCTTTACGTTTCTTAACATCTGCCCAAAGCAAGAGTTAGCAAAGGTGACAAAAAAATCTCCTAGCGATCCCGAAGAAAATAAGTAAAAAGTATTCTATCCAACGCACTATGCCGAATAGCTGCATTAACGTGGTAAGTGAGTAAGACTAGAAATAGTAGTAAATTCGTAAACATAATTACTGACCCGTGAAAATCCCAGGTTCTATTTGGACTTTACTTATCGGTATCGTACTGACCTTATTCAGCCTTTGGTACGGTCAAAATCATGGACTACTGCCTGTAGCAGCCACTGATGAAGCTGTACTTGTAGACGGTCTGTTTAATACGATGATGACCGTATCTATCGGACTATTTTTGCTAGTTGAAGGCATTTTAATTTTTTCCGCGTTTAAATTTCGCCGTCAGCCTGGTGACAACACCGACGCAGCACCAGTATTTGGCAATATCCCCTTAGAAATTCTCTGGACAGCGATCCCGGCAATTGTTGTACTAGGCATTTCAATTTATAGCTTTGAAGTTTACAACTCTATTGGTGGATTCGATCCCCACGATATGCACGGCGCAATGCAATCCCAAGCGGTGAATATGCCTGGAAGTGCGATCGCGGCAACTTTGAGCGACAACGCTAATCAACAAAAGTCGGATGAGGCGATGCAAGATCCCGCAACAGCAGCCGTCCGCAACGCCGACCAAATTCCGCAAAAAAACGATGCTCCAGGACTTGGGATTGTTTCGCCCACAATTGGCGCAAGCAAGGATAGAGAAGGAATGTCACCGGAATTTGCAGTTAACGTCACGGGGATGCAGTACGCCTGGATTTTTACTTATCCCGATACCGGAATAGTTTCTAGCGAATTGCACGTACCTATAGGCAAAGAAGTAATCGCCAACATGAGCGCCAACGATGTAATTCATGCGTTTTGGGTGCCAGAATTTCGTTTAAAGCAAGATGTAATCCCCGGTCGTCAAACTACAATTCGCTTTACTCCCCGCGTGGAAGGCACTTATCCCTTAATTTGTGCCGAACTATGCGGCCCCTATCACGGCGCGATGAATACTAAAGTAATTGTCGAACCGCAAACAGTTTTTGATCAGTGGGTAAAAGAGCAGCAAGTAGCCCAAGCCGATACATTAAATAGCGCGATTGCCCTTAATCCTACAGAAAAGTCAGCCAACGACTTTTTAGCCCCTTATACTAGCGATTTGGGCATCAATCCAGAAATGCTTAACCAAGTTTCTAGCCACCACCACTGACGCAAAGTTTGACCCAATTCTCTTTCCCCAATTTCTATGACTCAAGCACAGTTACAAGAAAGAGCCAATATACCCGCTCATAAAGAAGACGAAGCCAATAGAAATTGGCGCGATTTCTTTACCTTCAATACCGATCACAAAGTAATTGGCATTCAGTATTTAGTTACAACGTTTGTTTTTTACTGTATTGGTGGGGTTTTAGCGGACTTAGTTCGCACTGAATTAAAAACCCCAGACCTTGATTTTGTTAGCGCTGAAGTGTACAACAGCTTATTTACCCTCCACGCTACAGTAATGATTTTCCTCTGGATCGTTCCGGCGGGAGCGGGATTTGCTAATTACTTGATCCCCCTAATGATTGGGGCGAAAGATATGGCATTTCCTAAGTTAAATGCTGTAGCGTTTTGGATGGTGCCTCCGGCAGGATTGTTGCTAATAGCTAGTTTGGCTATTGGCGACGCGCCCGACGCAGGTTGGACTTCTTACCCGCCTTTAAGCTTAGTAACCGGACAAGTAGGCGAAGCAATTTGGATTATGAGCTTGCTTCTACTTGGAACATCCTCAATTTTGGGCGCGTTAAACTTCCTAGTGACACTGCTAAAAATGCGGACTCCAGGCATGGGAGTGCATCAAATGCCCTTATTTTGCTGGGCGATGTTTGCAACTTCCGCTTTAACGCTGGTTTCAACTCCGGTACTTGCGGGCGCTTTAATTTTGTTAGCGTTTGATTTGCTGGCGGGAACGATGTTTTTTAACCCCACCGGGGGCGGCGACCCGGTAGTATACCAACATATGTTTTGGTTTTACTCCCACCCTGCCGTGTACATTATGATTTTGCCCTTTTTTGGGGTAATTTCAGAAGTAATACCAGTACACGCGCGTAAGCCTGTATTTGGTTACAAAGCGATCGCCTATTCAAGTCTTGCAATTAGCTTTTTGGGCTTAATTGTTTGGGCGCACCATATGTTTACTAGCGGTATTCCTGGTTGGCTCAGAATGTTTTTCATGATTACCACCATGATTATCGCCGTACCTACAGGCATTAAAGTATTTAGCTGGTTAGCTACCTTGTGGGGCGGTAAACTGCGCTTAAATAGTGCTTTATTGTTTGCTATGGGTTTTGTGGGAACGTTTGTAATTGGCGGAATTAGCGGCGTAATGTTAGCTGCTGTCCCCTTTGATATCCACGTCCACGATACTTATTTTGTAGTTGCTCACCTGCACTATGTACTATTTGGCGGTAGCGTACTAGGCATCTATTCCGGTTACTACCACTGGTTTCCGAAGGCAACGGGGCGGATGATGAATGAATTTTGGGGCAAAGTTCATTTTGCTTTAACAATCGTTGGTCTAAACCTTGCTTTTTTACCCATGCACAAATTGGGCATGATGGGCATGAACCGCCGTATTGCCATGTACGATCCTAAGTACGAAACCCTCAACTTTATCTGTACGATGGGTGCGTACTTGCTGGCAATTTCAACTTTCCCCTTCATAATTAATGCAATTTGGAGTTGGCATTACGGGCCAAAAGCTGGCGATAATCCTTGGGAGGCTTTAACCTTGGAATGGATGACAACTTCACCTCCAGCTATTGAAAACTTTGACGAGTTGCCAGTACTTGCAACCGGCCCTTACGACTACGGCATGAACAACAAAAAAGATGTAGATGTTCCTTTAGCCGACGAACGAGAGCCAGCCTTAGCTGCGGGGCCAAGCTCTGTATTACGAGCCGAACCTGACCCCTCTGTTGCTGCAAATCCAGAAGATCGCAAATAACTAAAAGCTAAAAGATGATTCGTAAACTAAGAATATATCTTTTAGCTTTTTGACTTCATACTTTATTCTGTAAAAGATTCATGCAAATTCAAACTATAGATCCAGCTAAGACGGAACTCAATCATCATCATCAGGCGGAAGTAGCAGGTCATCACGAAGCCCACCCCGACCACCGGATTTTTGGTTTAATTGTATTTCTAGTCGCCGAAGGGATGATTTTTCTCGGAATGTTTGGCGCTTACCTAGCTTTCCGGTCTGTATTACCTAGTTGGCCCCCGGAAGGAACGCCCCGGTTAGAATTGTTGCTACCCGGAGTTAACACTGTTTTGCTTATTTCTAGCAGCTTTGTTATGCACAACGCTGATGTAGCGGTAAAGAAAAACGATGTTAAAGGAATGCAAAAGTGGTTGGCAATTACCGCCGCTATGGGCGCAATTTTCTTAGTTGGGCAGTTATACGAGTACAGCCATTTAGAATTTACCCTGACTACAAACTTGTTTGCTAGTGCCTTTTACGTGCTAACAGGTTTTCACGGATTGCACGTATTTATTGGTGTGAGCGCGATCGCCGCCGTATTATGGAGAAGTCGCAAAGCTGGACACTACAGCAGCGAAAAGCACTTTGGTGTAGAAGCGGCGGAAATTTACTGGCACTTTGTAGACGTGGTGTGGATTATTTTGTTTGGCTTACTGTATTTGCTTTAATAAGCAACAATATTTTAAGTCCGATAGTTACACAAGCCTCTATTTGGAGGCTTTTTTAGTACCATTGCTAAAACTAAGTATAGCTATATGGCAGCATTACAAAGTCTGATTTATATCTCTGATGGCAACTTGCCCTCAAAAATGGCTCACACTGTACAAGTAGCTAAAATGAGTCAGGCTTTAGCTCAAAAAACTCAAAGCTTTGAGTTAGTAACAGGTGGAGATATTAGTTCGACGCTAAAAGGCATGGATGCAGACTTTCTATCTTGGTACGGCTTGCATCACAAATTTAAACTGGTACGCCTCCCCCTGCACTTTCGGGTAAATTATCCTTTTCCTTTAGGCTATCAACATCCAACTTTTTTTAAGTTAGTCGCTTTGTATGCTTGTCTGAAGTCTCCATCTTTGGTATACACTCGCAGCGCTAGAACGGCGGAACTTTTGCTCTCTATTGGTATACCTATTTTGTATGAAGAACATCACCAGATGAGTGCAGATTCTCCCTACCGCCATTTTTTGAGCGATCGCAATTTGATTGGTTTTGTAACTATATCGCCTCAACTAGGCAATACTTATATCAAACATGGTCTTAGTTCGGAAAAGTTGTTAATTGCTCATAGTGCGGTAGATTTAGCCAATTTTCTCCCTTACCAATCAAAAGAATTAGCCCGTCAGCAACTTTCGCTCCCCCAAAGCGAGAAAATAATTCTTTATTCAGGACACTTGTACGACTATAAAGGCGTACCCACTATATTAGAAACTGCTTTGTTGATGCCAGAATATAAGTTTATTTTGGTCGGGGGATGGGAAAGCGATATTCAAAAAGTTAAAGATGCTTGCGATCGCAAAAATATACACAATATCTATACGGTCGGTCACGTAGCGCAATCAAAATTAGCTGCCTATTTATACGCTGCTGATGTTTTACTTCTCCCAACTAGCTCCTCTTGGGAACAAGCGCAAAATACCAGCCCGCTCAAGCTGTTTGAATATATGTGCGTAAAAAGACCAATTGTTGCTTCAGCTTTACCAAATATTATGACCGTACTTCGAGATTCGGAAAATGCCCTTTTAACGTCTCCAGACGAACCGCTTGCTTTTAAAACAGCTATAGAAAAATTATCTCAAAATTCAACCTTAGCAAACTCTATTACTGACCGTGCTTTTCAAGATGTCCAAAACTTTACTTGGGACAATCGAGCCGAACAAATTTTGCACTTTGCTACCGAAAAATTACAACAAATTGATGACCGTAGGAATAATCCACGCCAAAACTTATCAAAATACCTGCAAGAAAGCTATAAGAGATTACCATTTTTTTCTCAATCTCTTATAGC
>JAPJOW010000142.1 GCA_030826005.1 Aliterella sp. RAGGC_92 | reverse complement strand
CATAGGTGTACTTGCCGTCAAAGGTAGGGGCGGCGGGTCTTAGCGCCCCTACGATAATTTATCAAACTAAGTCAAATAGTAAGATTTCGGCATCGGTTTCGGTGCTAATATTCAGCGCTGCTGTATTACTAGCTGAAATTGCATCCCCAGCAATAAGCGCGAAATCACCTACCTTTATTTCCCCGCTTGCTACCTGTAACCAGGCGTAACGATTGGGCAAAAGATTATGAACAATGCGATCGCCTTTCCTTAAAACTGAGGTGTACAAATCCACATCTTGATGAATTTTTACCGCCCCATTACGCCCATCTTTTGCCGCAATTAACCTTAGTTTGCCTAGCTTTTCGTCTAGGGGAAAGTTGCGTTGTTCGTAACTTGGCGTAATTCCAGTCGTGTCGGGCAAAATCCATATTTGCAATAAATGCACTGGATTTGTTGCGGAGTTATTAAACTCGCTATGAGTAATTCCTGTTCCCGCACTCATTCTTTGGGCATCTCCAGGCTTAATTACTGCACCCGTACCTAAACTATCTTTGTGTTCTAGCGCTCCTTCTAAGACATAGGTAATAATTTCCATATCCCGGTGACTGTGAGCGCCAAAGCCTGCACTAGGGGCTATCCAATCTTCGTTAATTACGCGCAAGTCGCGAAATCCCATGTTTTTGGGGTCGTAATAATTGGCAAAGGAAAACGTATGGTAACTGTCTAACCAGCCATGATTAGCATGACCTCTTTGATTGCCTGGTCGTAGGGTAATCATATTATCTTCGGCTCTACTTGACTATATTTAGTTTAACATTAAATTATTTAATATATAATGGTGCTAATAGCCGTCAAAAAGTATCGGTAACTACGACTAAATGCAGTCGATAAGTTGGTACGGAATAAATACGATCGCATTACATAGAGCAGGTAGAATTGATGAGCGATAAATTAGCAGATACTCAATACACGATTGCAGAACCTCTACAAAAACGTTGGAGTCCTTTAGCTTTTAGCGATCGCATGGTAGAAAAAGAAAAGTTACTCAGCGTGTTAGAAGCGGCGCGATGGGCGGCTTCTTCCTATAATGAGCAGCCTTGGAGCTTTATTATTGCAACTAAAGAAAACCCCGTTGAGTTCGAGCGCTTAGTTAGCGTATTAGCAGAAGGAAATCAAATATGGGCGCGGAATGCTCCGGTACTAATGCTTTCGGTTGCTAAATTAGATTTTGAACGCAATGGGAAAGAAAACCGCCATGCTTTTCACGATGTAGGTGCGGCGGCGGCTAGTTTGGCGATTCAAGCTGCCGCTTTAGACTTATTTGTACATCAAATGGCAGGCTTTGATGTTCCCAAAGCAAAAGAAGTTTATCAGATTGCGGAAGGCTACGAACCCGTTGCAGCGATCGCTCTTGGCTATCTTGGCGATGCTCAAACTCTATCAGAATCATTGCAACAACGAGAACAAAATCCTCGCACTCGCAAGCCTTTAGAAAAATTTGTGTTTTCTAATCAGTGGGAGCAAACCGCATCAGAAGTGAGAAATAATGAGCGTTAATTATTTACCAAAAAATATTTTTGCCGCAAGAGCGCGACTAGGAGAAGGAACGCTTTGGCATCCTGACGAGCAATTGCTTTACTGGGTGGATATTTACAACCATCGCGTTCATCAATTTAATCCAGTTACGGGGGAAGATCGGTTTTTTGATGTGGGTGAAGTTGTTGGCTGTATTGCACCGGGGGGAACGAATCGTTTAATTATGGCTCAACGGCACCGAATCGCTTTTTTGGATACTAGCAATGGTCAAGTTACACCAATATTGGATATAGAAACTAATCCCGACATTCGCTTTAATGATGGTAAGTGCGATCGCGCTGGGCGGTTTTGGTTTAATTCTATGAGTGGTAAAGGCGAACCTTTGGGAAGTTTGTATCGTTACGATCGCGATGGTTTGCACATCCTCGAAACTGGTTTAACTGTAGCTAATGGGCTGGGGTGGAGTCCAGACAATCAGACTTTTTATCTCACAGATTCACCGCTTAAGACTATCTACGCTTATGATTTTGATCTAGAAAGTGGCAGTATTTGCGATCGCCGCGTGTTAATCGATCTAAAAGCCGAATCTTTTTTTCCCGATGGTATGACGGTAGATAAGGATGGTTGTATTTGGTCAGCGATGTGGGATGGTTGGTATATCATCCGGTTTGACCCTAATGGTAAAGAGATGATGCGGGTAAAAATGCCTGTACAACGTCCAACTTGCTGCACCCTTGGCGGTGAAGACTTAAAAATGCTTTATATTACAACCGCATCAGTAGGTTTGAGCGAAGCTGAGATTCAAAAAAGTTTCTATTCTGGAGACTTATTTAGCCTGCAAACTGATACTTCTGGCTTACCTGCGAATCATTTTCAAGGGTAACAAGGCTGACATTTTGCCTTTCTGCAATACATCTTTCTCCCCATCCCCTTGTCTCCCCACCTCTCCTAACGCCACAAGCCATTACTCTTGTTTCCCCAACTTCTTACACAAGCGCCCTAACTCAGTTTGCTCCTCTAAGCTCAAAATCTTCATTTGCTGGGCGATCGCTTCTACATGAGCCGGGAATATATCGCTAATTAGCTGTTTGCCTGTGGGGGTAAGAGATACAGCTATACATCGCCGATCGCCTGTTTCGCGATCGCGCTGTACTAACTGCCGTTTTTCTAAGTTATCAATCACTAAAGTAATGTTGCCGCCACTTTTGAGTAATTTTTCTGCTAGTTCCTTTTGGTGCATCGAGCCTAAGTGAAATAATGCTTCTAATACGCCAAATTGAGTTACTGTCAGCTTATGGGTTTCTAAGTGCTGGTGGATACGATGGGTTAGAGATTCGGTTGCTCTAACAAGCTTAATGTAAGCATTTAAAGCTGTAATTTCTTCGGTTGTGCCTGAATATCGAGTTCCCATTAAATATTTTTACATTGAATTATTCAATGCTAATTTAAAATTTAATTTTCTGTTGATTCAATAGGACTTGGGTATTTATTCCAAACAGTTACTACTGTACCCGTACCTTGTTTATTTGGAGCTAGTGCTAAATAAAGAGGGCTGGAATTATCTTTGGGAATTAGTTTGTAAAGTCCGCCATTTGCTGCATAAGTACCAGTAGGCTCTACAGTGAAGTTAGCGATCGCTAATTGCAAGCGAAAAAACTCCTCAAAGACTGTATCAGGATCTTTATCAGGAATTTGAGCTACTTTACCCACAATATCGGGGTGTAGCTTACCGTCAGGCTGCATAAACATTTCTGCTTCTGCTATTACTTCTTTGGGTTGTTCTACAGCTTGCCAATTTGGATCGACAGGTACGCCGTTGATTGCCTCGGTTGCTATGGTTACAGGGCTAGATGATGCGGAAGGAATAGTTTGAGGCGGCGGGAGTAATTCTTGGTTTTTAGTATCTAATTCAATTTCCGCATCTGGGGGAAAAGAATTAATTGTAACAGGTGTAGGTTTAGGTGTTGCGGGCTGTGGGGGAGGGGATGCAACTACAGGGCTAGGAGGAGATTTAGCAACAGTAGGCGTTACTTTTCTTGTAGCGAGTATTTTTTGCTGTGGCGCTTTGGGGGGGCGAGTCGCTACAGGGGTAGGTTTTGTTTTAATTACCTTCTTTACGGGCGAAGGCGTGGGCGTTACGGGAGTTAACTTAACTAACTCTTGGGGCTTTTCTACTTGTTTGGGTGTTTCTGTTGTCGGAAGGGGAACTACGAGTAGCAAACCATGCAAGCCTAATGAGGCTAACCACATTGGTTTCCACATTTTACTTAAGGGTGTAGGTAAGTTTTTGGCGAAAGTCATGCAATTAATAATTAGTCCTACTTGTACTACACCAAATTTTGAACTCGCTTGCAACGAAGCTTTCTTAACAGCTACAGGCTAATTGTAAAGCTTAGTCATAATCATTTGCAATAATTTTAAGTTAAAAAATCTTATAAGGCTTATAAGCATAACGTTTAAGCGTCTTTTGTTTTATTTTTTTGGTAAAGTAGCTTGCAAAAGTTTCTTAAATAAGTAGTCTAATTGATGGTATTTTTTTTAAAGCAAAGCTAATGTCTGTCTAAAAAAGTTGGTGGCAAGGATTCCTGAGCCAGACTTTTGTTTGGCAAGATGGTTAGTTACATTTATGAGGACAAAAAGTTGGTAAAAAGTTCGCTTGGAAAAATTTCTGCTCTTGTAGCGGCGATACTTGTAAGTGGGGGCATAGCTTTTAGTAGCAAGGCAGCACAACAAAAAACGCTGACTATTTACTCTGGTAGGGAAGAAAAATTAATTGCGCCCTTAATTGCCAGAGCCGAAAAAGATTTAGGAATAGATATTGAAGTAAGATATGGCGATACAGCAGAACTTGCGATCGCATTACTCGAAGAAGGCAAGAACAGCCGCGCCGATGTATTTTTTGCTCAAGATGCGGGCGCTTTAGGGGCTTTAGCCAAAGAAAAGCGCACTTTACCTATTGCTAATACGTTACTGAACAAAGTAGAGCCACAGTTTCGCTCATCGGCGGGACAATGGATCGGTATTTCAGGACGAGCGCGGGTAATTGATTACAATACAAAGCTAGTTAAAGCCAGCGAATTACCTACCTCGGTAGCGCAACTAACTAATCCCAAATGGCGCAATAAAGTAGGTTGGGCCCCTTCTAATGGTTCTTTCCAGTCCTTTGTTACTGCCATGCGCTTGCTAGAAGGCGACCAAAAAACCTTAGCATGGTTAAAAGCAATGAAAGCCAACGGTACTAAAGATTATGCCAAAAATGCCGCGATTGTAGAAGCGGTAGGCAAAGGCGAAGTCTCTTTAGGATTGGTAAATAACTACTATTTATATCGGTTTACCAAAGATAACGCTAATTTTCCTGTTGCTCATCACTATACCCGCCGAGACGCTGGGGCGATGGTGAATGTGGCAGGTTTAGCGGTATTAAATAGCACCGATCAAAAGAGCGATGCGGACAAGTTTTTGGCTTATATGCTAACTCCCAAAGCCCAAGCTTATTTTGCCCAAGAAACTAACGAATATCCTTTAGTAAAAGGCATTCAAGCATCGCAAAAACAAATTCCCCTCAATCAGCTAAAGCCACCAAAGATTGATTTAAGTAACTTGTCTGACTTGCAAGGAACTTTAGCTTTACTTCAAGAAGCAGGGGTACTTTGAGGCGTAAGGCTTCACGTCCGCCGTTATTTTTAATCGCTGTAGCGGCAATTACCGCTATAGCGATCGCTTTGCCTTTGATTTATCTTGTCATTAGGACGGCGGGTGTAGGTACAGAAAAGCTCATTGCTCTATTATCTCGCCCGCGCACTTTAACAGTATTGCTCAATAGTGCGGGTATGGCAGCTTTGGTTACTTTATGTAGCGCTTTAATTGCCGTACCTTTGGCTTTTTTGACTTTACAAACCGATTTACCCTGGCGCAAGTTTTGGCTAGTTGCGACTACTTTACCTCTAGCTGTACCTAGCTATGTAGGTAGTTTTGCCTTAATTGCTGCTTTTGGGCCAAGAGGTAGCTTATTGCAGCTATGGTTAGAACCTTTGGGTGTGAAGGAGTTACCAGAAATTTACGGCTGGTTTGGGACAATTTTAGCGCTGACGCTATTTACTTATCCTTATATGCTTCTCAGCGTCCGGGCGGGGTTGATGTTAATCGATCCGGCAACCGTAGAAGCGGGGCGGAGTTTAGGTTTAAACCAAGTAAAGACATTTTTTCGGGTGTTGTTACCCCAATTACGTCCATCTTTAATTGCTGGCGGATTGCTAGTAGCTTTGTATGCGTTAAGGGATTTTGGTACGCCCTCGTTAATGCGCTTTGATGCGTTTACGCGGGTAATTTTTTTGCAATACAAGTCAAGTTTCAATCGCAACCAAGCGGCGGCGTTGGCGTTGTTATTGGTGGCTTTGGTGCTGGGGATTTTGTGGTTAGAGTATAAAGTGCGATCGCGCGCTGCTTATTACAGTCGTAACTCGGCAATTGTACGTCCGCCAGTAATAGTCAAACTTGGCGCAACTAAAATAGTTGCTTTATTATTTTGCGCGATCGTCGTTAGTTTAAGTCTAGTTTTACCTGTGGGGGTAACGCTGTTTTGGTTGTGGCGAGGATTGACAAGTAGCAATGAGGCGTATGGTACGGCTTCTTGGCAAGAAGTCGTCCAGCCAGCGCTTAATTCGATTGCAGCTTCTGGGTTTACGGCGGTAATGGCGACAATTTGCGCTTTGCCCGTCACAATTTTAGCAGTACGATTTCCCAGTAGCTTAACTACAGCAATTGAGCGGTGTAGTTATATTGGGTTTGGTTTACCGGGAATTGTTGTAGCCATATCCTTAGTATTTTTAGGTTCGCAATATTTGCCTTGGTTGTACCAAACTTTGCCGATGCTGGTGTTTGCTTATTTAGTGCTATTTTTGCCCCAATCGGTAGGCACAATAAGAAGTTCGCTATTGCAGTTGCATCCACAGTTAGAAGAATCAGCGCGGCTACTAGGGCGCACTCCTTGGCAAACCTTGAGAGAAATTACCTTTCCCTTGGTGCGTCCTGGAGTTTTGAACGGGGCGGTTTTGGTATTTTTGACAGCGATTAAAGAATTGCCCGCCACCTTGCTTTTAGCCCCGATTGGCTTTGATACATTGGCAACAGAGATTTGGAAAGCGACAGAAAATGTTTCATTTAGCGATGCGGCGGTGGGTTCTTTGGCGATGCTAATCGTTTCTATGGGTTCAACTTTGCCTGTATTGTTGCACGAGCAAAAAATAAGCCAAAGATAGGATGTAAAAAAAGTTATGGAGAGCGAGATTTTAAGGCTTGATAACGTTAGCAAGTCGTTTGGTGAAAGTCAAGCAGTTGCCAATGTAAGTTTGAACTTATCCCAAGGAATACTAGCTTTACTTGGTTCTTCTGGTTGTGGGAAAACAACTTTACTGCGTTTAATTGCTGGATTCGAGCATCCACAAACGGGAAGCATTGAAATTGCTGGGCGCAAAGTTGTAAGCGAAAACTCTTGGATTCCGCCAGAAAAGCGTCATTTAGGCATGGTGTTTCAAGATTATGCTTTGTTTCCTCATTTAACAGTGGTGGAAAATGTGGCATTTGGATTGAAAAAAAGAAAAGATGCCGCCAGACGGTTGATTGAATTAGTAGGGTTAACTGGGCTAGAGCAACGCTATCCTTATCAATTATCGGGAGGACAGCAGCAAAGAGTAGCGCTTGCTCGTGCTTTAGCACCTCAGCCGCAATTAGTGCTATTGGACGAACCTTTGAGTAATTTGGACGTACAGGTACGGCGGCGGTTGCGCGAAGAAATTAGAGATATTCTCAAAGCAACGGGAACATCGGCGGTGTTTGTGACTCACGACCAAGAAGAAGCTTTAGCGATCGCGGATCTTGTAGCGGTCATGAGTAAAGGTAAGCTAGAACAAATAGGTACGCCCCAAGAAGTTTACACGCAGCCTGCTTCTCGCTTTGTGGCGGAGTTTGTCACTGGGGCTAATTTCCTGCCAGCTTTGCGTCAAGGAGAATTGTGGGCGACAGAAGTTGGCTGTTTTGCGGCGGCGGATACAGGAGAAAAACAAGCAGATATAATGATTCGCGAAGAAGATTTGCTAATAGAACCGACAGAATCGGAGGCGGCGGCGGTAATTCATAATCGGCGCTTTTTAGGGAGAGAGTATCGCTATTGTCTGCTTACACCTTCGGGTAAAGAACTACACGCCCGCACAGCTATTAGCCAAGTATTACCTGTAGGCGCAAAAGTAAAGTTAAATGTAGCAAGTACAATAAAAATATTTCCCGCTTAACTGCTTGCCCATGAGCAAATCTTTAAACATAAATCTTTCTACAGAAGTCGCCGAACGCATTGGTAGTAAGGCGAATAAATGCTTTGACAATGCCTATCAAGCAGCTTTGTTAGATAATAATTATTTATACGTGCAAGGCTTTTTAGTTGTGGGAGTTGAGCCTTATTCAATGATGGAATATGGCTGGATTGAACTTGAAGACCAAATTATCGATCCTACGTTTGTTTCTTTAAATATAGACGCTCAATATCTCCACTATTTTCCGGCGCAAACAGTGAAAGTTAAACAGCTTAAAGCCATCGTTGACGAATCGAAGGAAGATTATCCCGAAGATGACCCCTTACCAATTTATGGCGCTACGCCTTACGAATACTACGGCGAAATTATGCTTGGTGGTAAAGAATATTTAGCTGCCTACCAAGCCGCCGAAGCAAAGATTAGTGAATTAACACAACAAAATAATAACTAAATAATGGAGGTTAGCGGACTCGAACCGCTGACATCCTGCTTGCAAAGCAGGCGCTCTACCAACTGAGCTAAACCCCCATAAGGAAATTGTATTATAGTTGATAACGATCTTTTAATCAATAGGTGGCGATCGCGCCTTTGCAGACATCTATCAATTTGCGCTCAGAAATGACTTATCTAGTTGCCTCTTTTTATAAATTCGTACATTTGCCAGATTTTGCAGACAAGCAACAACCGCTTTTAGCTTATTGTCAAAGCCAAGAAGTTAAAGGCTCGATTCTTTTGGCAGCCGAAGGAATTAATGGCACAATTGCAAGTATTTCTTCAGCAAGTATTGATGAGGTTGTATCTTTTTTGCGTTCTGACTCGCGTTTAAGCGACTTAGAGTATAAATTGTCCTCCGCTCAATCTCCACCCTTTGAGCGGATGAAAGTACGCCTAAAAAGGGAAATTGTCACGCTCGGAAAGCCAGAAATAGACCCACTTCAGCAAGTTGGTACTTATGTAAGTCCCGCTCAATGGAATGCGTTAATAAACGATCCTGAAGTGACGCTGATTGATACCCGCAACGACTACGAAGTAGATATTGGCACATTTAAAGGAGCGCAAAACCCCAACACTAGCTCTTTTAATCAGTTCCCTAAATACATTGAGCAAAATTTAGATCCCGCCAAGCACAAAAAAGTAGCTTTATTTTGCACAGGTGGGATTCGCTGCGAAAAAGCTTCTTCTTTGCTGTTATCTCAAGGGTTTGAGGAAGTTTATCATCTCAAAGGCGGCATCCTCAAATATTTAGAAGAAGTCCCCGAAGCCGAAAGTTTATGGCAAGGAGAATGTTTTGTATTTGACGAACGAGTAGCATTGCAGCACGGTTTGCAACCGGGAAGTTATCAATTGTGTCGTGGTTGCGGAAATCCCGTCGCGCGATCGCTCGATAATGAAACTATAAGCTGTCCCCACTGCACTATTAAGGAAGTTTCCTAGCTAAAGTCAAACCATCGGCGATCGGTACTAAGCTAAGATTGATGCGTTTGTCTCCATGCAGTTTTTGATTAAAATCGCGAATTTTTACCGTGCGATTATCTTGAATACTATCGTCCGCAACTCGTCCCGACCAAAGTACATTATCAATTGCAATCAATCCGCCAGGACGAACTAATTGCAAAGCTTGCTCGTAATAAGTATCGTAGTTACTTTTATCCGCGTCAATAAAGGCAAAATCAAAAGTATTAACTTCGCCCTTAACTATTAACTGAGTCAAAGTATCTTGAGCGGGGGCGAGATGCAGGTCAATTTTATCGTTTACCCCTGCTTTAAGCCACCAATGACGGGCAAATTCTGCATATTCTTGGTTGACCTCACACGCTACTACTTTACCGCCCTGGGGCAACGCCAGCGCCACTACTAGCGCGCTATAACCCGTAAACACTCCAATATCTAAAGTTTTCTTAGCGCCAATTAATTGAATGAGCAACGCCATAAATTGCCCTTGTTCCGGGGCAATTTGCATTTGCGCCATAGATTGACTGGCGGCGGTGGCTTGGCGCAACTGCGCTAATACTTCTACTTCCCGCAAAGAAACAGAAAGCAAGTAGTTATAAAGCTGCGTTTCAAGTCCTAAAGTTTGATTAGCCATTAATCTTTACGGACTTTAAATGTACCTACAGATGTTTGCAACTGCTGCGCCACTTCAACCGTGCGTTTGAGCGACTTTGATACCTGGCGCGAAGAAGAAGCCGTTTCTTCAGAATTGATGGCAAGCTCTTTCATTAATTGGGTAACAGCTAGAGCAGTTTTTGCTTGCGATACGGTTGATTGAGAAATTACTTGGACTAATTCATCAATTTTGCGCGATACCTCTAATATTTCGCCTAAACTTTGCTTAGTATCTTCAACTAAATGAGTACCTTCATTTACCTGAGTGCTACCTAGTTGCATAGCTCTGACTACTTCGCTAGTTTGCTGTTGGATATTTTCTAGCACTTGCTCGATTTCTTTAGTTGCTCCAGTGGCTTTGGTTGCAAGTTCCCCTACTTCTTCCGCAACAACAGCAAAACCTCTCCCTTCTTCTCCCGCACGGGATGCTTCAATACTGGCATTAACAGCGAGTATTTTGGTTTGCAAAGAAATTTGGTTAATTAAAGTTGTAACTTTAGATATTTGCTGGGAGGCTTCGCCTAGATTTTTGACTTTTTTGGCAGTTTGGGCGATCGTGTCGCGCAAATTTAAAATGCTAAATACCGTGCGTTCCATTGCTATTTCTCCCGCTTGGGCGCTCGTTGAAGCAGCGCGGGCTACTTGGGCGGCAAGGGAGGCGCTATCAGCTACCGATTGAATCGATTGGCTCATTTGTTCAACAGAGTCAAGGGTGCTGACAATTTCTGTATTTTGCTTAGTTGCTTCTTCTGCTAGTTGACGAATTGCCCCTTCATTTTCGTTAATCGAAATATTTACTTTATCTGTAGCTTGTTTTACCGAAGTAACAATTTCTCGCAAACTTTCTACGATCGCATTGAAAAAATCGGCGACCGTGCCAATTTCTCCTGTCGTAACTTCCGCCCTTACAGTTAAGTCTCCTCTAGCTGCTCCTTCTACTTCACTGAGC
>JAPJOW010000141.1 GCA_030826005.1 Aliterella sp. RAGGC_92 | reverse complement strand
GTATTAGCTTTTATATGTTTAAAAAGTGAGAAAAATTGTGGTGAGAAACCTTAGTTTAGCAGACGATAATTTATTGAATGAGGCACGTCAATTCAAAGATGAACTTTTAGTAAGTATATTTGGAGCGATCGCCCACGATGCAACTAATGCTCCAATTTCAACACTTAGTGTTATTCCGCCTGGCAACAATATTGTTGGTGTAGGATATGGTGCAAAAATAGCTAATGGAGTAATTCAAGAGGATGTTGCAGTCCGAATATACGTTCGAGCCAAGCTATCTAAAAGTTTATTGGCAGCAAATGAAGAAGTACCACCGACAATTAACGGTGTACCAACAGACATTATTCAAGTAGGTGATATAGTTGCTCTACAAAGACCTACAGAATGTGGCGTTTCAGTAGGTCATTTTTTAATAACAGCAGGAACATTAGGCTGTTTAGTCAAATCGCAAACAGCTACACCAGAATCAGATCGCTTTATTCTCTCCAATAACCATGTGTTAGCAAATTCTAATGAAGGGAAAGAAGGTGAAAATATTTTGCATCCCGGCCCAATGGACGGAGGAGATCCAAAACAGCCTATTGCTGTGTTGACTGATTTTGAGCCAATTAAATTGGATGGTAGCCCAAATTTTATTGATGCCGCGATCGCTAAAATAATTAATGTTGGAGATGTAATGCCCAGTATCGTAACGATTGGGAATATTCAACAGCCAACAATGCCTGCATCCGAATATCAGTCAGTACGCAAGCAAGGAAGAACTACACAACATACAATTGGAATTATTACAGACTTGAGTGCGGATATTAATGTACGATTTGGGACAAAAGTTGCCGTTTTTGAAAACCAACTAGCAATTGTTGGGATCAACGGTCAATTTAGTAGTGGGGGTGACTCAGGCTCGCTGATTGTTGATGCAGTAACGCGCCGTCCTGTGGGACTTCTTTTTGCGGGTGGAGGAAATACAACTTTTGCTAATCCTATTGATAGAGTGCTTGCTCGTTTTAATATTGATATCCTATAACATAGGCAACACTGTATATAGGGCTTAGGAGGTCTAAATGTCAGAAGAAATAGATATGCAGGCTATTAAGGCAGCCGCAAAAAAAGAGCTTGGTAATATTTCAGGAATAGAAGGGTTTGGGGTTAGCGATCGCTCGTTGAATATTTATGTAAATAATGAGGAAGTTAAGAAACAAATTCCAACCAGGTTTAGGGGAGTATCAGTCAATTGCATAGTTACAGGAGCTATTTATACACAGATATAAGCTTCTATTAAAATTTTTTGTTAGCGTTTTGTATGACGCTATGAATAATCACAAGAAAACAAGGGTTTGGGGTTAGCGATCGCTCGTTGAATATTTATGTAAATAATGAGGAAGTTAAGAAACAAATTCCAACCAGGTTTAGGGGAGTATCAGTCAATTGCATAGTTACAGGAGCTATTTATACACAGATATAAGCTTCTATTAAAATTTTTTGTTAGCGTTTTGTATGACGCTATGAATAATCACAAGAAAACGTTGCATAAACACAAAGTTAGCAAAGCTAAAGAAGCTCTCCAACGGGCGAGAGCTTCAAGGAAAAGTCGTAAAGTTTTTTGGGTAGATGGAATTAGTCAGTTAGTTGACGATGTAAATGGCGACTGGCTAAAGAAGTGGACTGAGGAAGATACACTTGGGGTTAGATAGGATTCAAATATTTTTTGTCTATTAGTAGCAAAAACACTGCATTACCTTTTCTAAGGCAACCAAAAGTTAGGTAATATTTTAGCTAGATTGCGGACTGTTTGATTGAGACTTCGCCCAATTTGAATATGCGTCTCATCAGCTTCTACGGGAATAATTGCTGCTTTACTTCCACGTCCAAATTGGGAAATTACTGAGTTTGCGGCTTCTAATCCTGTCACATAAGCCTTTTCCTGCGACCAAGATCCGTGACGGGTGATAATCCAATCACCGCTCATATATACATTATCTATACTCGTCTTGGCTGGCAACATATATTGATAGCTACCAGGCGCAAAGTGAGTAACTGCTCTTGGGAGGCGAATTATATTGCTATCGATGACTTTAGCTGTGGCAAATTCTGGAATGCAGGTTGCTAAATCGCGTTGCACTAAGGGGACAATTTCTTCATCGCTGAGGGGTATTAACTGGTTGGCGTGATAAAAATCTACTTCAACAACACTTCCAGGTTCGTTGCGGTACTCGTCATGCAGGGCGTTGAGGTCAAAAAATGTCCAGCCTGTAGTTGCATTGAAGCCGAAGCAGGCATTAGAAGGGCGGGGAATGTTGATTTTGCGATCGCACCACAATCTAGTTGCTAGGACATCAACCGCGTTTAAATTCATTAAATCTCGAAATTGCTGATGTTTTTGTAAGTTAGGACTGTGGCTAACTATCTTTTGCATTCCGCTAATACCTACAGCAAAGATAACCGCATCTGCTTCAAAAGTTTTATCAGCGCAAACAACACCCGTTACTTTACCTGTATCGCCGACAATAACATCGCTGACTCTTTGATTGGCGAGTAACTTTGCTCCAGCTTGTTCGATGCGTTCTACCCAAGGACGAAAGATAGTTTCTCCCACCGTACCGCGACACCAAACTACATCAAAGTTGGGTTGGTGAGCCAAGATAAAGTAATAAAGCATCCCCAAAGCCGCCGCCGCCGAACATTGTTCGCCTGGAGCAAATAACCCAACTAATAGCATCGGCTCAAATGAATCGCGGTACAGACGCGCCGATACGCCAAAATCTTTAAATAATTCGCGGGCGGTTACGGAGTCATAGCGCCGCCAAGCTTCATCGGAATTATCAAAATCTAGTAACGCATAAAGTAGCGGCAAAGCTGAAAGACGATCGATTAATGGCAAGCGTTTAAACTGAGTGTAGAGAAAAGTACCTAATGGTGTGGGGAGTCGTGGTAAATCTTGAAAAAGCGGTGATTCAACTTCTAAGCCTGCGGGAGAATATTGAGAGGAGCGAGTAAAAGGCGTAAAAGGGCTAATCCCTAACTTCTGCACTAGGGAAAAAATATTGCTATAAGGATACCAAAAACCATGAATGCCAGCTTCTACAGAGCGATCACTCTTTGACTTCCAGCCAGCCACCAAGCCGCCAGGATAAGCCCCAGCTTCCAACAGCGTCACATCATAGCCTTGCTGCGCCAAGTGGTATGTAGCCCCCAAACCAGCCCAACCAGCACCAATTACAACTACTTTAGGCGATCGCACTTCCGTTGACATACATTACTCCTCAATTCCCTATGGCATCCACTCTAAGACAATTCCTACCCGATTATCTTTACTTTGCCTGGAATTTTGCTTTTGGATATCTGTAGATAAGCGCAGATTTCTCGTCATCGCATAACCAAAAGACAGCGCCGTTAACCCGACTTCTTCCTCTGTACCAGGAGCAACCCAGCTTTGAGTTAAAGTAATATCTGCCGCACCACCGCGAGACAAAACTAATTTCAACCTCGCACCCAGATTAACGCCATCGGTGGAATATTCGTTTGTTTGCAAATGCCGATAGCCTAGGAGTGGAGCAACATTTATATAGCTCCCCAAAGGACGCACATAATAATGCAAATCCGTACCGTAGCTTGTATATTCGCCATTAAATGCCCACTGATAGTCTCCACTAAAAGTTAATCTAGTTTTCCCTATAAAAATATCTTCTACGCCAATATTTGCGCCATTTCCGTTGGAAAAACGATTGTAACCTAGCCGCAGACGAGTTTTAAAACTAGGATCGTTCTTTATATCTTCTAAAACATTTGGTACTTGACGCTGCCAGCGTTGCAAAACTGGGCTTTCTTCAACAGATGTTCCGCGCGAAGGATTTGCAGCCCCCCTAGCCCCCCAACTTTGGGGGGAATCAGAGTTAAAGTCCCCCAGAATTGGGGGATTTAGGGGGCGCTCTTCGATTTGTGCCAGAGGTTTGATAATTAAATCTCCAGCAGTATTAGTATTTTCTTGTAATGGCGTACTTTTAGCAGGCAAGGCATTGACTAATAGTAAAATACCGATCGCCAATAGAAAATGATTCATTTTTTGGCGTTGCTGAATTTAAATATAATTTTCTCTTTCTCCCTGTCTCCCTGTCTCCTTGTCTCCCTCTTTCATCCCTCAAATTAAGCAACCCTCATTTTTTTACCCCTGGCTCAATTTATTCCCAAAAAAAGTGGCTCTGCTTAATACAGAACCACTGATAGAGCCAAACTACTAAGTTTTATTGAACTTTGCCCTGGACGGAAACCATATCAATTGGTTTAATGAGATACAGTCTGATAAACTGCCAACCATTAGAAACGTATAAAGGTAGCTTTTGGAATAGTTGCAAAAACTTAGGCGTAGAGGAACTTGCGATCGCACTCAAGCGATCGTTATTCTTGGTACAAGTTTCTAGGCGATCGTAAAATTCTGGCTTATTGACATCCAATATCACCGGAAACACTCGCCCCGCCGTTTCGTTAGTTTTTTCAATTACCCGTTTGTCATATTCTCGCGCGTCTAAGCCAATAGAGGCATAAAACTTCGAGCGCTGAATGTCGTTGAGATACATTGTCCCAAACACTGACAGTAAAAAGAACCGACACCACAACCGCGCTTTCCAGTCATTGAGCATTTGCGGCTGAGACTTCATGATCGCATCAAAAAAGTCACCATGCCGATTTTCATCTTGACACCAATTTTCAAAGAACCGGAAGATCGGATAAATCCGATTTTCCGGGTGGGCGGCTAAATGACGATAAATCAATATGTAGCGCCAGTAACCAATTTTTTCGGATAAGTAAGTAGCGTAAAAAATAAACTTAGGCTTAAAAAAGGTGTATTTGCGACTTTTAGTTAAAAAGCCCAAGTCTAAAGACAAGTTAAAGTCTGATAACGCCTTATTTAAAAAGCCCGCATGACGTGCTTCATCCCGCGACATGAGGTTAAAGCACTCTGCAAGTAGGGGGTTTTTGTCCTTCAAGCGACGGCTAAGTTCTTTGTAAAGTAAGAATCCTGAGAACTCCGCCGTACAAGAACGCTCTAAAAATTCTACAAATACTTGGCGAGTTTCACCGTCTATGTGTTCCCAAGATTGCTCAAACTCCGCATCGCGAGTAAAGTGATGGCGATTGTAATCAGTACGAAATTCCTCAACTAGCGCTCTTAACTCGGCTTCATTTACCGAGAGATCCATTTGCGCCATTTCTTCAAAGTCGGTGGTGTAAAACCGAGGTGTGAGGAGGTTTTCCTTGGAGGGGACTTTTACCCCCGGACGCATTTCTTCAAAGCTCGGTTTTTTAAGGGAATCTACCATGTCTTTTTTTAAACTCTACTGACGAAAGGTAGCGTGCTAATGCTTTATTTACGCTCTTTATGGAACTTAGTTTAGCAATCCTAGCGGTGAAGTCTCTTAGTCATTACGTTAAGAGTTGCAACATCAAAGCAAATTTTGTAACTAATCTTTAACTATTTTTGGGGATTTTACGGAATCAAAGCCTACTTAGTTGTGGTCACTTTAGAAGTTAGAACGCGAAAATATATCTAACTAGCGCTAATTTTAGGCAGCCAAATAATGAACCACCAATCACCAACACCGCCAGAAACTAAAGTATCCAGCGCTTATTTTCTCTGGCTGGCTTGCTTGCTTCAACTACACGGATTGCATCGTTTGTACAATGGCAAGGTTTTTACAGGCTTATTGTGGCTGTTTACTTTTGGTTTATTGGGTGTAGGGCAAGTAATAGATTTGGTACTAATTCCCAATATGGTAGACGAGCATAATACCAGACTACGAGCCAAGTTAGGAGTATCGGAAGTTGGAGTGCCATTGTACCAGCCTGTAGTGGCTACTAGCTTTATTAGTCCTAAATATACGCGATCGCAATTAATGCTCAAACTACTCAAAGCGGCAGAAAATCGAGGGGGGATACTTTCCGTTACCCAAGCTGTAATGGATACAGGGGCGAGCTTTAGCGAAGTAGAAACAACTTTAAAAGAAATGCTAAAAACGGGTTATGTGGAAATAAATAACCACCCCGATAGTGGAGTGGTTGTTTATCATTTTGTCGAGTTAAGCTAATTGCGAGTCAACCATTTTTGCCCATTTAAGCGTTGAATTACGCCAAATACAAGCAAATCTAAGGTTACTTTGCGTTCGTCAATTAAAAAAGATTCTAGAGTACTTGGTTTAGAACCTTCATTACAAGAAAAAGCTCTTTGTCCTTGGATATTTTCTTGGGGAAAATAGACATTAAATTGACGCAACCCATTATCTAAACTGCCTTTGACTTGCCAACACTCATTAGCCTCGTAGCCAGAAATTGGTACTTTTTGCTTGGTAAATTCTAAATTAGCTTCCGTTACTCCTTGAGTTGTAAAGGCTTTTTGCAACGCTGGCAAATAGTGTTGCTGCATAAATTCAGCAAAAGGTTTGTCCTCAACGGCGGGGGCTTTTTCTTTTTTGGCGGCGGGTTTATCTGCTTTATCTGGGGGAGCTTTTTCTTTTTTTGGTGGTTTAGCAACAGAGGCGGTTTCGTCCGGTGTAGAAGCTTCCGTAGTTGGTTTTTCTTTGGTGGAGTTAGGATTTACTTCGGGATCTACCGCCGTAGGATCGGGAGCGTTGGCAGTAGGGATATCGGTAGCTTCCGGCTCGGATGTACTATGAAGATGCTCCTCGACTACGCTTGGAGCTTGTTCTTCGACGGTACTTGGTGGGGCATTTTCTCCCGCAGTTTTCCCAGTGGGTGCTTGTTCTTCAGGAGCATTATTTGAAGTAGTGTCTGCCATGATTGGGGTTAAGGAAGGAATTACTTTTACAGTCATTTTGACACAGCACCGCTCTTGCTATAGCTAGAGGCGGAGGTGGTGTTGCCTTAAAGTATGAAGCGAGGGGGATGGAGAAACGGGCAAATTGTACCTAAGGCTTCAGTAACGCTGCAAAACTCAGTCTTCTACAATAGACCTCTAGCTTAAGTCTAAAAAGTTTTTTCTTTAGTCGGCTTGAGCCGACTTTAGCTATTAGCCTAGGGTTGAAACCCTAGGCGGGCTAGGGAGCTTTTGCAAGAAGTCTAATCAGCTTCTATTTAAGTTTGCACTTTTGACTAGACAAGAAAAAATTAGATTGCTAATTTTGGGTGCGATCGCTTACTTTTGCAAGAAGTCCAATTAATTACGTCTAACTTCTAACTCCATGAGGCTTTCTGCTCGTACTCCCCAATATTTAACGATTTTAGTTGCGATCGCTAGTTTAATTTTATTGGCATCTAGCAGTTTGCGGCATTTTCTGTTGCAAAGTAGCGCTTTGGATTTAGCGGCTTTCGATCAGTGGGTTTATCTATTAAGTCAAGATTTGCCGCCAATTTCTTCTTTTTTTGGGGTTCATGTATTGGGCGATCATGCGGCTTTTGTCCTTTACCCAATTTCCTTACTGTATCGAATCAAAGCCGATCTCCACTGGCTGCTATTGATTCAAGCTATTGCTTTAGCAATGGGATCGATTCCTCTTTATGCTCTAAGTCGGCATTATGGCTTATCTAATTTAGAATCAAAAGCTATAACAGTATGCTATATCCTTTATCCAGCAATATTTAATAGCAACTTTTATGCAGACTTTCGCCCAGAAACTCTTGCTGTTCCGGGGTTGCTGTGGGCAATTCAATCGGGAATTGCGGGTAAATCTGGGCAGTTGGCGATCGCAATTACTTTAGTTTTAAGTTGTAAAGAAAGACTAGGCTTAACTGTTATAGCGTTAGGGGTGTGGTTTTGCTTCTGCGAGAAAAAGCGGTTTTATGGCTGGGCGTGTATAGTTGCGGGGGTTATTTGGTGTATTTTTACAATGGGCTACTTAATTCCGTTGTTAAGAAGTGGAAATCCTAGCGGCTTGGAGTTTTATAGTTCTTTAGGGAATTCTTCTTCGGAAATTGCTCTAAATATCCTGCAAAACCCGGCATTATTGTTTGCAAGATTATTTTTAGGCGATCGCTTGGGTTATTGTTTGTTACTAATCGCCCCAGTTAGTTTAGGTTTGCATTGGAGAAAAGTTGCCGTTTTAATTCCAGCTATACCCATGCTGTTATTAAACCTGCTTTCGGACTACGCCCCGCAACGAGATTTAATTCACCACTACTCGCTACCAATTTTTCCTTTTATTATGGTGTGGTTAGCGCAAAGTTTGGCACTGTACCGCAAACGGCAACAAAGGCAATGGTTAAAACCTAAGTGGCTGATAGTATGGGCAGCGATCGCCTTTCTAGCCCTAGGAAAATACGATTACTTCTTTACTCGTTATTTATCCCATTTATCAAACTTGCCATCGGTGTACGCTGCATTAGCTCAAGTACCAGAAAATCGAGGTAGCGTGCTTACGGAGGCGCATCTTGCACCGCATTTGAGTCATCGGGCGATCGTGCATTTATTTTCTCATGCTCTTTTAACTCCTACGCAACTAAATACCTACGATTACATATTGCTAGATACGCAACACCCCGGTAGCTTGACTACCGAAACCCTAGCCGCGTTGAAAGATCGGTTGCAATCAACTCCCAACTTTCAGCTAACTTATAGTCAAAATGATGTGTTTTTGTTTAAAAAACGTCTGGGTGCTGCGTAGCAAAAATTTTAGGGTTTCAACTCCAAAAGCTTTTCTAGTTTATCTTCAGCCATTCGCTTGACAAAAAACTTTAAGGGTAAAGCAATAAATGGTCGTGTTTCTACAGAGTCAACAATTCTCCCCACGCGCTCTAAAAGCAGGTTTTTAACTTGCTTACGCAATTTTCGGTCAATCTTAGCTAAAGTTACATCTCCCAAATCTACAGTAGGCGATCGCAAATTTTGCCTAGGCGCAAAATTTAGCAAAAAAAGATGACCTTCCTGTTTACCTTGACTATTTTTTAGTTGCAGATTTTTGAGAAAATCAATAGCTTTACTCCTGCCAATAAAGTAATCGTACTCGCGAAACTCTTGCTTGAAGAAACCGCCAAAAGCTGATAATTGCTCTCCAGCTAATTCTTCATCTTTAGCATTGATAGAGTAGACTGTCAAAAGTTCTTTAGAGCCAAGGTTCGCGGCTTTTTCTAAGGCTTGTACGGCATCTAACCAACTACTAGAAATCGCTGCTCCATTTTCTCCTAAGCTAGAAAGTTCCTGTATCTCCTCCGTAAACTGCTGTTTGAGTCGCTCTTTATCTGCTGTTTTTTGGCGATCGTCTGTATAAAGAGTGTTTAAAAGTTTTGTGGCAACTTCTGCAAATTCAGTATATTTGTCTGGGTGTTGTTTCAGTACGTCTCTTAAAAACCAAGCTTGATTGTTGAACTTTTTAACCGATTCATTAGCATCGCTAACTTGAATCCAGTCTTGAAAGCGCGATTGAGTAAAAATTGCTCCAGCTATTGCCCGTGCTGTCTTGACATAAATAGCATCTTTTGCCTGAAAATCCTTGATAATGCTAGAAGTTTTTGCTCCTGGTGCGACATAAAGGAAAAAGCGTTTTTCATAATATCGAGCCGAAGTATCTACTTTTTTGGCTAAACTAATTGCCATTCCCAAGGGTTCGTTCTCAAAAACACCACCATCGGTATAAGCAAAGGCTTTTTTATTAGGCTCTTTTCCAGGTTCAGCTTCCGTATAAAAATCCGAGCCTTCATAAGCTGAATCCGAGCTTATTCTCTCTACTTCTTGGACTTGAAAAGCAAAGGGAAACGAACCAGATGCGATCGCAATTTTTTTAATTAGCTGCCAAAGATTGGGGTTATCATCTTGCCCGTTGCCTTGAATATTGGTGATATAGCAGTCTTTATGCTTGGTAAAGGTAAAAGAATTATCTTGCTTGTCGTCTGAATTTAGCTTGTCCTGGGTATTAGTTAGGTTAATTTTGAAATCAAATCCATTGAGGTTAGATAGAGCAATTCCTAGTTGAATACTATCAGCTACCGCCGGGTGGCGCTTGGCAACGCTTGGCGAAGGGGAGTTATAGCGGTTTAATAAATATTTATTCCCAACTTCCTGCACAAAGCCAGAAGATAAAATAGCCATATCAGGATTATCTTCTTTTCTAGACTGAAGTAGGGTTTGGATATCTGCATCCTCTACCCAGGCGCGGTAGATGTCATTTTGATAAGGTTTTCGCAGTTTATTTGCTTCAAAGAGCAGTTTTTGCGCCACAATCGCCGCCGTCATTGCTCCGGCGGATGCTCCGGTAATCACATCAATAATGATTTTTTGGTCTTCGGTTGTATCTGGGTGCAAGTTGTGTTGAGCTATAGCTTCAATAATTTCGTACATTACGCCAGACTCGAAGCTACCTAAAGAAACAGCACCACTAATTGCGATCGCTAATTTTTGCGACATAAAACAATCTCCGTTTTTTATAAATTGATAGGTTGTATCGCTTGTTTAAGGCTGATTTTGAGCATCTTGGATAATTACATCCGACGCTTTTTCGCTAATCATGTAAATGGGGGTAACAATGAAAAATCCCGGAATAAAAGGAAACACTGAAGCATCGACTACGCGCAAATTTTGCGTTCCATAGACGCGGAAATTGCTGTCTAAAACCGCCATTTTGTCTTCTGGTCGTCCGATTTTACAAGTTCCACAGGCATGATGTCCCCAGGCTTCATCTTTAATAAACTGCTTAACTTCGTCTTCTCGATCGATTTCACCACCGGGTAACATTTCGGTTTTAATAAATAAATCCGATTGGTCGGTTAATTCCCGAACAAATTTCACGCCTTCGACTACCGCTTGCAAGTCTTCGCCCTTGGTGTCGTTACCTTCATCAAAATAGTGAAAGTTAATTTCTGGTACGTCTTGGGGATTAGTGGAACGCAATTTGACCGTTCCCGCCGTATTGTTGGTGTGGGCTTTGAGAATTGCCCAGGTAAAGAAGTTGCTA
>JAPJOW010000140.1 GCA_030826005.1 Aliterella sp. RAGGC_92 | reverse complement strand
ATGAGCGAAGTAATTATATTTTTATAGAAAAAAATTATTTTTTAATACATACTTTTTTAAAAGGCAAAATAATGAAATTTCTAACTAGATGTAAGTTTAAAATATTTAATTCATTGCTATTAAGTTTGACTTTAGTCTTTGTGCTTTTTAGCAGCAGTCGCTTAGAAGCGGCAAAATTTACCTTTCCTCAAGTAATACCCGATGCCCACCCCTTGCAAATATTAGGACCTGCGGGCGATCGCTTAACTTTTATTAAAACTGGGGAGACAACTTGCGGTAGTTATGTTATGGCAGAAATATTAGTGCCTCCCAAAGAAGGCCCTTTGCCGCATATCCATCACTATACGGATGAATGGTTTTACTTTCCTCAAGGCGGGATAACTCTAGAAATGGGCAGCAATGCCTTTCCCGATCTGAATATTGTGCCGGGAGCAAAAGCTCCTAAAGAGCGCCTGCATTTAGTCAAAACAAGTTCTGGCAGCTTATATTATGGCCCTCGATACTACGTTCATGGCTTTGTCAATAAAACGAATAAGCCGATAAAATTTATTTCTATCTGGACACCTGACGACGCAAAAGTAGGAATGACCAGCTTTTTTAAAGCTGTAGGTCAACCAATGCCCGACTTTGCCAATCCACCCCAGATAAACCCTAAAAACAAAGCTTTATTTGTTTCTGAAGCTCCCAAATACGGCATTAATGCTAGTGCAGATTTTTGGCAGTATGTGAGCGCTGTAGACTACAAAAAAGTTGCGCCTATGGACAACCACGCGCAAGAGTTAATAGCTTTACTTGCTCCTGATGTAAAAGGCAGCCACAACAAAAATAGATCGACTTGTAAATAAATATTAGTTAAAAATTATGTATGTAATTGCTGGCACCTTTACCGCTCATCCCGAAAAAAAAGCACAGTTAATTCAACTTGCTCAAAGTATGTTCGCTCCTTCCAGAGCGGAAGCTGGTTGTATAAGTTACAACTTTTATGAAGATACTGCTCGCGAGCATCATTTTTTGTTTTTTGAGGAGTGGGAAGAAAAAGCTGCGATCGATCGGCATTTTAAAACGCCACATTTTCAAGAATTTATGCACGAGTTTTCGCAAATGATTGTGGGAACGCCGACGATCAAAATCTATAAAGTTGAGGAAATCGAGCAACTATAACTAAGAAAATAAATTAAATCGCAGTAACTGAGTTTCAATTACTTGGGGCAATACTTGATTTAGTTCGGCACTGTCATTAAATGATAAAGATTGATAGCTAGGTAGTTCAAAAGGATATTGTCCTGATAGTTGCGGGCGCGACATTTGGGCAATTAATATTTGTTCGGAACGCTTGCTATTAATGGCATAGCCAATTTCTACACAGACGCTTGGACTTAAAATCAGTTGGGTAGTTTTGCCTTCAATTGCCGCAATTGGCGTACCGTCAGCGATAAATAACAGGCATTTACGGATTTTGCGCGTAGCAGCGCTGCTGAGGCGCACAGGGGCATTGCCTGGACGTTGTGACTCTACTAAAGTTAAAGGAAAACGCGATCGCTTATTTAAGTCTTCTATTACCTTATTTAAGGATGCTCTCAGTAATTGACTAGAATCAGCGTACTCGTTTTGATGGCAAAGAAAAATTGTCGTTTCCATCTGAGCGATGGTTGTCTGCTTGATAAAATAAATTTCGTGGCTGCTCAAGTCAATATTTGCGATCGTATAGCCGCCGCTTCCTTCAATATAAAATTCAACTACTTCTCCATCTAGGTAGCGTTGAAACCATCCCGATTTTTTAATTTCGGCGCTATCTTCTAAAAAATCTGCTCTTAGCGCTGACTTGAGCAAGCTATTTTTACTCAGCCTCAAATCATGCTGGCGTTTTTCTAATTCTTGAAGTGGCTCGTACTTGCTTAAATACCAAGCTTTTAGGGCAATAATCGCCATAATACGGATTTTATTGAGGGCTGCTTTTTAATTATATTGATTCAGCCTCTATGGTAAAACTTCTCACACAACAACACCCAACTTGCTAGTAACCGAGGAATTTCCACTTTTGGGCGATTGTATTTGGGGTTGCACTGATTTAATTACTGCATAGACAAGCTCAGTAATATTGCTTTCAGTTGCAGCGCCCCCGATAATAACCACTTTAGGAAATATCAGTTTTCAATAAGTTGGGTGTTGCGGTGTTTTGACGAGACAGATAAGAATTTAACAGCGCTTTTACCTCTTAATTTAATATGTACTTTAGCTGTTGGATCTGCCAGGGAAGCTTTGTAGCTTCAATTAATAGATTACTCTTTTCGCCCTTATAAAAGCTAGAGAATGATACTAAAGTTTACTTTGGATTTCTTCACGAACGCTCATCAATATTTTGCCTAAATGATTATCGCCAGTTTTTGCTTCTCCACAACCCCAATAATAGTCATTTGGGGAATTTTCTACTATTATTAAGTCGGCGGTAGATAGGAGGATTTCTTGGATATCTTGATGGGTAAGAAACTTTTGCAATACTGCTTTTCGCATTACTTGAGTTTTGACTTGTTCCCAGTTTGAGCGCAATTGACGGCGGCAATCGCGCCCCAAGGCGGCGGCTTGTTCTGGTGTAGGTGCAGCTTTAATTATCGGGGCAAGTTCTTCGTCAAGAGTGCCAATAAATTTTTGCGCTTGGTAATAATGCTCGACAGTTTGCCAATTCTCGCCCTGCAACTGAATACTGTGGGGGGAAAAGTTGGAAAAGCACCCGTAAGGTTCATTCACCTTATAAAAGTAAATGGTCATTGCGATCGCACTTGTTAACTCCAACTTTTATCAATTGTAAATAATATCAAAAAATGTTTGCTTTTAACTAACTTTTATTAAATTACTTGCGTTTGCCTATAATTAACGAAATTTTATTTAAAAGCTAAGTTAGATAAATTAATTTCAAAATCAAAACTTGTTATTTAATTATTATAAATAGCCCTCTTTTTTAAAAGAGGGAGTAAAATAATTATGCAAGCATTGCTATTAATCGGGCAAAAGTCCTTTTTGGGCTAACCACTCTTTATTAAATAGCCGCGACTGATAGCGAGTACCGCTATCGCACAAGATAGTAACAATTGTATGCCCTGGGCCTAGTTGTTTGGCTAACTGCACGGCGGCACCGACATTAATACCTGTAGAACCGCCCAGAAATAATCCTTCTTCTTGTAATAAGCGGTAAACTACACGGACGGCTTCAACATCGTTTATTTGAATCGCATCATCTATAGGTACGTTAATTAAGTTATTAGTGACGCGACTATTGCCAATACCTTCAGTAATTGAGCTTCCTTCCGCGTGGGGTTTGCCCGTTTTGACATAGCTATAAAGCCCGCTACCCAAAGGATCGGCTAAGACAGTTTTGATGGCTGGATTTTTTTCTTTTAAGTACATCGATACCCCCGCCAGCGTCCCGCCCGTTCCCGTCGCCGTTACCCAAACATCTACTTTACCGTCGGTTTGTTCCCAAATTTCTTTACCTGTAGTTTCGTAATGCGATCGCCTATTTGCCAAATTATCAAACTGATTTGCCCAAATAGCATTTTCCATCTCTGAAGCAATACGACCGGATAACCTAACGTAGTTATTAGGATCTTTGTAGGGTACGGCGGGAACAGTGCGGACTTCTGCACCTAGAGTTTTTAGCGCTTCAATTTTTTCTTGGGATTGAGTATCGGGAATGACAATCAGACATTTATAGCCTTTAGCGTTACAAATATGAGCAAGTCCAATACCTGTATTTCCGGCTGTTCCCTCGACTACCGTTCCACCGGGCTTAAGTAAGCCTTTTTCCTCCGCATCTAGAATCATATACAGTGCGGCGCGGTCTTTTACCGAACCACCGGGATTGAGAAATTCAGCTTTCCCCAGAATTTCGCAGCCTGTTTCCTGACTAAAGCGATTTAAGCGAATTAGTGGCGTATTGCCTACTGTATCAACAAACCCATTTTTAATATCCATGCCAAAATTACCTAATATATCGCCTATAAAGATTTTGGCTTATATCTGCGTCAAGACTTCTATCTTATGAGTTAGTTTAAAACGCGATCGCACCAATGCGGCAATTTTGGGTGCGATCGCGCTCTAATTTAAGTCGGGATGACTGGATTCGAACCAGCGACCCCTTCGTCCCGAACGAAGTGCGCTACCAAGCTGCGCTACATCCCGCAAAGAAATACCTTCATTTCTTGCTTTTCTATCCTACACCAAACCCGCTAAAGCAAACACTAAAATGCGAATGGTAGCTTAAAATGTAGTGGGCTGGAAAACTTGGTACTCGATTGTAATTACCGTTTTTAAATGAGCAATCAATTTGAATCAGGAGAAGACCTATCTCCTACCAAACGCGCCTTACTTGCTCTTAAACAAATGCAGTCCAAGCTAGAAGCTTTGGAAAAGGAAAAACACGAACCGATCGCAATTGTCGGTATAGGTTGTCGATTTCCCCAAGCGGGCGATCGCCCAGAAGATTTTTGGCAGATGTTACTTGAGGGCAAAAGTGGTATTACTGAAGTTCCTGCCGATCGATGGGATATAAACGCTTATTACAATGCAAACGTAAATACTCCCGGAAAAATGTACAGCCGCTATGGTGGTTTTGTGCCTCATTTGCAAGAATTCGACGCGCAATTTTTCCGCATTTCTCCCCGCGAAGCAATTAGCCTCGATCCTCAACAACGCTTGCTTTTAGAAGTCAGTTGGGAAGCATTAGAACGAGCGGGGATTGCGCCAGAACAACTAACAGGCAGTCAAACAGGGGTATTTGTAGGCATTTGCGGTAACGATTACTGGCATCAGCTTTTAACTAAAAAGCCAGAAATTGACGCTTACTTAGCTACAGGCAATTCTCATAGCATGGCTTCGGGGCGCTTGTCTTATATTTTGGGTTTGACAGGTTCTAGTTTATCGGTAGATACTGCGTGTTCTTCGTCTTTAGTAGCGGTTCATTTGGCGGTTGCTAGTTTGCGCCATCGCGAGTGCGATTTGGCGATCGCATCGGGAGTAAACCGAATTTTGTTGCCAGAAGTTAGTATCAATTTTTCTCAAGCTAAAATGCTTACTCCTGGTAAGTATTGCAAAACTTTTGATGCTGCCGCCGATGGCTTTGTCCGGGCGGAAGGATGCGGGGCGATCGTTCTCAAGCGTCTGAGCGATGCTGTAGCGGATGGAAACAATATTTTGGCTGTAATTCTCGGTTCGGCAGTTAACCACGATGGGCGCAGCAGTGGGCTAACAGTTCCCAACGGGCCGGCTCAACAAGCGGTAATTCGTCAAGCATTAGAGCAAAGCAAAATCGAGCCTCGGCAAGTAAGTTATATTGAAACTCACGGTACGGGTACGGCTTTAGGAGATCCAATTGAAGTGGGGGCTTTGGGAGCAGTATTCGGACAAAAAAGCCCGGTAGAGCCGTTACTTATTGGCTCGGTAAAAACAAATATCGGTCACTCCGAAGCCGCCGCCGGGATTGCAAGTTTAATTAAAGTAGTAATGGCTTTGCAACAAGAGGAAATCCCGCCGCATTTACATTTACAACAACCAAACCCCCATATTGACTGGGAGCAATTGCCAATTAAAGTCGCAACTAAGCGCACTCCTTGGACTGAGAAGCAACGTATAGCGGGGATAAGTTCTTTTGGCTTTAGCGGTACAAATGCTCACGTAGTAGTTGCCCAAGCGCCACAATTAGCCAGGGATGTAGCGCAATATATACGTCCTTTTCATCTATTTACTTTATCGGCAAAGACGCAAACAGCACTCAAACAGTTAGCGGTTCGCTATCAAGATTATTTAGGGAGTACGAAAGCAGATATCGGGGATATTTGTTTTACTGCTAACGTCGGGCGATCGCATTTTAATTATCGTTTGTGTGTAGTAACTTCTTCAACGACTCAACTAAGAGAACAACTAGCGGCTTTTGTGGCGGGACAAGAAGTTACAGACTTGCGCCAAGCGAAAGTAAACGATAATAGCGGCGCAAAAAAAATAGCCTTGTTATTTGGCGGTGGAGGCTATGAGTATGCAGAGATAGCACGCCAACTTTATCAAACTCAGCCTACTTTTTGCCGCGCGATTGACCGATGTGCGGAGATATTGACTAGCTATATAGATATTCCCTTACTAGAAATTTTGTATTCCCCTCAAAAGGAATCTGGGTTATTTAAGCAAAGTGCTTTATTTGCCTATGAGTATGCTTTGTTTGAGTTATGGACTGCTTGGGGAATAAAACCTACCGCCGTAATGGGCGATGATGTGGGCGAATTTGTCGCCGCTTATGTGGGGGGAGTATTTAGCTTAGAAGATGGCTTGAAGTTAGTTGCAGCTAAAGAAAAGTCACTGTCAAAAGAGGGCTTGTCAGTTGCTATAGCCCAAGAAATTAGCTACTCTAAGCCAACAACCCAATTTATCGCTACGTCTTTTGGAGATGTAGCAACTTCTCAGTATTGGTGTCGTTATCCATCCCTAGGAGAAAAGCTGCTTGCAGAAAGAGTAAAGACTTTAGCCGCATCTAGTTGGAATTTTATAGAAATTAGTCCCCAGCCTGTATTAAACACACCTATTACAGGTAGCCTTTTGTTGATGCCCTTAAAAAGCGATCGCTATAGTCAATTTTTGCATTGTTTGGGGGAACTATATTTACAAGGGGTTGCGGTAAACTGGTCGAGTTTCGATCGAGATTATTCTCGTCGCTTGGTAGAATTGCCAACTTATCCCTTTCAGCGTCAGCGCTATTGGTTTGAGCCTAGTTAACAAAATAATTTGAAAATAGTGATGTATAGACTACAGAAATACAGCCGTTTGTTTGCTGCTAGTATAGGTGCGATCGCCTTAAATTTATCAATAACTACAATTCCCGCCAAAGCCGAGCTATTTAATAGCGCCCTCGATCGCCTCCCCGTCCAAGAGCGTGTAGCATTACGTCAAGGGCAAAGTTTAGTAACGGGAAGTAAGGGCAAATATACAGGTAAGGTACTGGTAAGAGCAACGGTGGCTACAGCTTGGCAGGTATTAACAGACTACAATAATTTTTACCGTTTTTTCCCTAACGTTGCTAGTAGCAAGCTAATTCAAAATAATGGCGATCGCAAAGTTTTTGAGCAAGTCCAAGTTATTCGAGCTTTTGCAATCTCTAAAAAATCTCGCGTGCGAATTGCTGTTAAAGAAACCTACCCTAAACAGATTGCTTTTAATTTAGTTGAAGGCGATTTAAAATCTCTCCAAGGTGCTTGGCGCATAGAACCTATTTCGCCTTATCCTGGCGCACCACCCAATCAAGTTTTAATCGTTCACCAAGTCAATGCCGATCCTGGGTCTATTGCTACTCGCGGTTTATTTTATAGTCTTTACAGAGATAATTTAGAAAATACTTTGGTAGCTTTGAAAAAGGAAGTTGAAAAGCGATCGGATAAAAAATAATATTTAACCATCAATATCTTCAATAAAATAACAATATAAGTGTTTTTAGTTTATTGGTGCAAAACAATTTGTTTTAGCTTAAACAACTTTGCAATATACCCATACGCAAAAAACATTAGTCTACTTTAGTAGACTTTAGCTGTTAGCCCTAGGTGGGCTTTTGCAAAAGGTTTATTAATTTTTAAATAAACCAATCAGCGATATTTACCTACTGCATTCAAACCTAAAAACTACTCTATAAGCTAATTTTAAGCTTCGCAAAAAATTAAAACATAAGTATGTGTTTTAATCTAAACAATTAGGCATGAATAATAAAAATAATCTAAAAACTTGGTCTATTTTCTTCACTATTATTGTTATTTTAGGAATATTTTTTCGACTCGCTAATATTGAAAATAAAGTTTATTGGGTAGACGAAGTAGCTACATCTATTCGAGTTTCTGGTTACACCAAAAAAGATGTTACTCAAGACCTGTCTCAACTAAATTTTATCAGTATAAAAGACTTACAAAGCCATCAAAAAATAACACATCAAAAAAACATAAGTGATACTTTTAAAGCTTTAATAAAAAGCCCCGAACATTCACCGCTTTATTTTTTATTAACAAGACTTTGGGTACAAACTTTTGGAAGTTCAATTGTCGCAACTAGAAGCTTGTCAGTTATTTTTGGTGTATTATCTATTGCTTGCATTTACTGGTTGTGTGAGGAATTATTTAAACTACCTTTAGTAAGTTGGGTTGCAGTTACACTTTTTGCAGTTTCTCCCTTTTATGTAGCTTATTCCCAAGAAGCGCGTCCTTACAGCTTGTGGATAGTTACTATTTTAAGTTCAAACATTGCCCTTTTACGAGCTACTCGGTTTAATAGTCGCCAAAGCTGGCTTTTATATACTATTACTTTAGCAGTTGGATTTTATACTTCTTTATTTTCTATATTTGTTGCTATTGGACAAAGCGCTTATATAATTTTATTAGAAAAACTACGTTATACTGAAACGCTTAAAAAATACTTGTTAGCCTTTAGTTTTGGAATAATTAGTTTTATACCTTGGCTAATAGTAATTTTCTACAACTGGCAAAAGTTTCAAGACAACACAACTTGGATGCGAGTGCCTATTTCTATACCCATTAAAGCAGTTATTTGGATTTATAGTATAGCGATTGTGTTTGTTGAGTCGCCTATTTATAAAGCTTTTGATTTAATTATTGTTACTAGAATTATTGTCGATTTGAGTTTATTTAGTTTAATTATTTGGGCGTTTTATTTTCTAGTGCGTAAAGCTCCTAGAGAGGTTAAGTTATTTATTTTCACATCAACTATAGTTCCTACATCGCTATTTATATTAATCGATTTAGTTTTTGAGTCTAAAATTTCTACTGCTCCTAGATATATCGTTCCTTGTCAGCTAGGTATTTTATTAACTCTGGCTTACTTTTTAGCTAATAAGTTAGCAACTACTTATAAAAATAAGTTGCTTGTCTGGAAAATAGTTTTAAGTGTTTTAGTCTCGATAGAAATAATGTCCTGTATTTTTATTTTCAACAGTTCACCTAAATATCAAAAAACTCGAAATCTAAATAATGTACCGATAGCTGCTATTTTAAACCAAGCTAAAGCTCCAGTCTTAATCGCTGAAAATACAGAGTTACTTGATATAATATCTCTTAGCTATCATTTAGAGCCAAAAATAAAAATTCAATTACTCCCGAAAACTCCCATAAACCAATTAATTGATAGCTGCAAAAATATATTTTTGTTTAATCCTTCAATAAGCTTGCAAAACAAACTCGCTCGGCAATTTGAGCTAAAGCAAGTTTATCAACCTAATTTACTTACTCCCGACGAAATAACCCTTACTCTGTGGACAATTAAATCCTTAAAAAATAATTGTTAGCTACTAATTTTTGGGCAAACTATTAAACTTCAAAAATTTTAAATTATAAGGTTTTTTAGTAATGTATTGAATATAGGAAGATTGTAGATATTCACTAGCCGTTTTATCTTGCAATATATAGAACTTAAAAAATCCTACCGTTAGCACCTCAAGATAACTTTGCGTTACTAATCTTAATTCCTCTAAAGACATTACTCTACGTGTATTTAACAGTTTGTCCATTAGCTGGATAGTAACGCGGGTATGAGGGAGATTTTCGGATACTACTAAATATTTTTCAGTAGTTAACCGATTAAAAGCTGGAATTTGTTCTAGTAAAAGTGGAGTCACAATATCTTCATCAGTAGCTTGCCAAAAAATAGGAATTTTGACGTGGCTTAAACCATTTTTTCCAAATAAACTATTACTAAAAGGTACAAATACGAAGGCTGCTTTAATTCGATTATCTTGCAAATTAAATTTTTGCCTTGATATTTCTAAAGCCCGACATTGATACAAAATTGAAATATTAACAACATTAATTGGAAAAGTACAATCCTTTTCAAGTTGCTCAAAATCAAGCTGCGCTCCTGCTAAAGATAAAGCAGTAGTTCCGCCAAACGAATAACCAAACATCCCAACTCGTTGTAAATTGAGTTTGTTGTCAAACTCAATTGAATTAAGCTTTTCTAACTCATTTAAAACATAAGTTATATCTAAGGGACGGTTGATATATTCTTCCGCATCAAAGTTTTCTTTATTTAATCCGGCAAAAAATTGTTTCTGTCTAAGATCGTTACTACCAGGATGATCGGGAACTACAACTACAAATCCATAGGAAGCTAAATGTTGAGCTAATAGTATAAAGCGATCGCGCTGTCCGCCCAAACCATTAGAGATAACAATTACCGGGACAAGAGATTGGTTAAAAGCGGCGGGTAAATATAAATCTACAACAATCGGGCGATCGCGTTTTGCGTCGTGTAAATTAATCGTACGCCTAGAAACACTAAACTTACCCGTTTGTTTTAAGTCGGGAAAGCGATCGTAATTGGTTGTACCGCTTGGAGATTCGCCAAGTTGAACGACTAAAGCATCCGTATCTTTAAGCAACTGGGAAATTTGCCGAGTAAACTTAAGTACTTCTCCAATATCAATACGAATATCTGTGGGAAATTTTCGCACGAAATTAAGGGCGGTAAATCCTTCAGGAGTAGCCGCCGATTGAACTATAGCCGCTCTAATACCATAAAAACCATTTTGCCCGCTTCTAGTTTTAATTACCAACCCAAACCGCTTTAGTAACCGCTCTCCGGTAATAGAGTAGCTAACTCTAGAAATAGTTACAGGTTTGAGATTGTAGCGCGTCTGCAAAAAAGTCCGTAACTGAACTTGCTGTTTTGGATTTAAACGATTTAGGACAAAACGTAATTCTCGATCGATTTTCCCTTTCTGGGCAAAAGTTTCTAAAGCCTGCACGGAAAACGAAAAGCCTAAAGAACCATAATTAACATAAATGCGCTGGGCGGCGCTGACAGGTAAAGCTGTCAAGATAGTAGCAACAATCCCCAGCGCCAAAACTCGCAGTTTGCTCATCTACGTTGTTTTCAAGGCTTTTTTAACTAAGTTGGGAATTTGCGAAGGTTTTTCGGCAATAGGAATTTTAGCAGACTTAAAAGCGTTTAATTTACTTTGCGCCGTACCAACATTTGCGCCTCTACCGACAACGGCGGCTAAAGTTCCCGTATGTCCCCAGTGTCTCCCAGGGGGGGCTTTTCTACCTGCAATATAAG
>JAPJOW010000139.1 GCA_030826005.1 Aliterella sp. RAGGC_92 | reverse complement strand
TGTTTCTACATAACTTAAAACTTGACGCACATCTTTAGCAAAAACAAACTTCGATTTTGTAGTTTCAAGTATGTTTAAATAACTTAAAACTTCTTGAGCATACTTTCCCACCGGGACGCTTTTAGGTTCTCCCAAGGCAATTTTAGTAATGCGATCGCTCTTTAAATCTGTAAAGCTGGAAACACTGTTGCTATTTTTTGGTACAATCAAAACAATTTGATTGCCAAGCAGATTTTTTCTAGAATTTGCTAGTAGTAATTTTTTACCTTCTAAAGCATCCATTTGTTTAGCCGCCGCCGAAATAAATATATCTACATCCGCGCCTTGTTCAATTTGTTGCTGTAAAGCTCCAGAAGCGCCAAAATTATAGATAATTTTTACATCCGGCTGTAATTTGGTATACTCTTGTTTTACTTCTTCTAGTACATTTCGCAAACTCGCCGCCGCCGATACGGTTAACAAGTTTGTCTGTTGTAGAGTACAGCTTGTTAAAAAGATCAGGAGAAATGCGATAGCTCTAGCGCGCCCGCAGGGCTTCGCACTTAAATATAAACTTATTTTTTGCCTCATCAATCTTTAATTGCTACTATCCGCAAACGGCGATAATCGGCAAACCACGTACCATTTTTATATAAACTTGGGCGCAATTGTTCTTCTACATTAGACAAAATTTTTGTTTGCGCGTCTTGGGAAAAATTAGCTAACGTACTATTTCTAAACATTTTTAGCCAATTGCTCATTCCTTCTTCTCCATCTAAGGGCGTTGGTCGAGCAAATAATGTCGCAAAAGTCAACTCAAAACCTTGCTTTTCTAACAAACTCCCATACTCGACAATACTGGGAAAGTAATTAGGATTTAATACTTCTGCAAAAGTAGAATTTTCCCTACAAATTGCTTGTTCTAGTGCAGTTTGGATTAAATTAATATTTCCTTTTCCGCCAAACTCGGCAACAAAACGCCCACCAGGTTGAAGCGACTTCCAAACCCCAGCAATAACTTTTTCTGGTTGCTTAATCCAGTGCAGCACCGCATTAGAAAAAACTGCGTCAAATTCTGCTTCAAAGTCTAAATTTATCGCATCCAAAACAGCAAAATTTAAGTTGGGATAATTCGTTTGTGCTTGCAAAATCATCGTTTCCGCACTATCAATCCCAAATACTTCCGCGCCACAACTGGCAATTTCTTGAGTTAAGTGTCCCGTACCACAACCAAGGTCTAATATCCGCTCTCCTGCTTTTGGCGATAGTAATTCTACCAAATCTGTAGCCAGCAAGGAGACAAATTTGTGATTGCTATCGTATAAGTTAGCATTCCATTGTTGGACGTTACTATTCATGATGCCAGTGTGGGTACAAGCCTAACTTATGTATATCAGAAACGCGGTAGAAGCCGATTTAAGTGCGATCGTTACTATTTATAATGCTTCTATCCCCGGTCGTTTAGCAACGGCGGACTTAAACCCTGTATCGGTAGAAAGTCGCCTTGAGTGGTTTTACCAGCATTCCGCTACTAACCGCCCAATTTTAGTAATGGAAACTAATAGTCATATTTTAGGATGGCTGAGTTTTCAATCGTTTTACGGACGACCAGCGTATCAAGCAACGGCGGAAATTAGTATTTATGTCTCCCCAGCCTACCAACGCCAACGCGTGGCGTACAAGTTGCTTACTCATGCGATCGCCCTTAGTCCCAGTTTAGGATTAAATACGCTATTGGGGTTTATTTTTGCCCACAATCAGCCCAGCATTCAGTTATTCAGACAATTCGGCTTTCAAACTTGGGGACATTTGCCTCAAATTGCTAACTTGGATGCAATTGAACGCGATTTGTTAATTTTGGGTCGTAAAATATCTTAAAATAACTTAATAGAAGTTCTTTTTAAACCGATCGCCTGTTTTAATTGCTGAGGGGAGTTTTGCTCCTCGGCTTTAACTTGGGGTTATTTGCTTCAAGAGTCTTCTGCTACAGCTAACTTTATCAGCAAGGGATTTGAGAATAGTTGCTTGCTTAATCGGTGTTATTTAGGTATTCATGACTACATCAGCGATCGATTTTCAGACCGTACCATCAGGGTCAGATATTACTCTCAAAGATATTATCAAAACCTTACCAAAAGAGTGTTTTCAGCAAAATCGTTATAAAGCTTGGTCTAAAGCGCTAATAAACGTGTTTATGGTAGGCTTAGGCTACGTGGGACTTGCGTATGCTCCTTGGTACTTCTTGCCTTTACTATGGGTGTTTACAGGTACGGGGCTAACAGGATTTTTTGTAATTGCTCACGACTGCGGACATCGTTCTTTTGCAAAACGCCGTTGGGTAAATGATTTAGTGGGGCATATATTTATGATGCCGTTAATTTACCCCTTTCACGGTTGGAGAATTAAGCATAACCATCACCATGCTTACACCAACCACCTCGAACAAGATAACGCTTGGCGACCTATTACCCCAGAAAAATACGAAGGTTGGGGAAGTTTCAGACAATCAGTGTTTCAAGGATTTGCCAAAAATCGTTTTTGGTGGGTAGGTTCTATTGCTCATTGGGCGGTAACGCACTTTGATTTGTCCAAGTATCAACCCAAAGAACGCTCCTATATTAAGCTTTCTGTTGCTGTTGTAGTAGTTTTTGCCGCGATCGCATTTCCATTACTAATTGCCACTACCGGAATTTGGGGTTTTGTCAAATTTTGGTTAATGCCTTGGCTAGTGTACCATTTTTGGATGAGTACCTTTACTTACTTTCATCACACCGCGCCGGATGTAAAGTTTGAAGAAGATAATAAATGGCAAGCGGCGATCGCGCAATTATCGGGTACAATCCACTGTCACTATCCAAACTGGGTAGAATTTCTCTGTCACGATATCAACGTCCACGTACCGCACCATATTTCTACAGCTATTCCGTCTTACAATTTGCGGTTAGCTTATCAAAGTCTCCAAGATAATTGGGCGGCGTATTTACATGATGAGTGCAAGTTTTCCTGGGCTTTGATTAAAGACGTTACCGATAAATGCCATCTCTACGATGAGCAAGAGTGCTATCAATCCTTCTCGCAGTATCAGCAATCTAAGCGGTAAATATAAATAGCATTTTAAGGTTGCTAAATTTTGATAGAGGCGTTGATGATACGTCTCTATCTTTCTTTATGCTTCGATTTGTCTTGCTACAGTCAAAGCCGAATAACTAACCCCAGCCGTCCCTTCACCAGGATGAGTAGAATCGCCCACTAACCACAAATGTTTAATCGGGGTGCGATTAGCAAAACCAAAGGGGCCAAAAGTAGGGATTCTTTGCCCAATTCCACCTACAATGCCTAAATCGCGGGCGGTATATCGAGCAAAAGTCCGGGGGGTTGCAGCTTCTTGGTAGGTAATTGTTTCGGGAGTGAGGTGGAAAAATTGCGCTAGTTTTGCGATCGCACTATTAGTATATGCTTGCTTCATAGCTTCGTAATCTCCCCGCCACCAAGGGTTAGGATCGACAAAGGAAGACGCAATAATTGTTGCAAATCCATCCGGTGCGCGTCCATCGCCAGGATGACTGACGGAGACAAACAGAGAATTATTTTCACCAATAACTCCTTCCCCGTCGTAGAGAAATTGCAAGTGTGGCGGACAATTTACCGGAATCGCCTCTTGTTTTACACCCAAATACACCACAAAAGCCCCCGATGCTTGGGGGAGTTTTTCTACGCGGCGAGTGTAGCCTTTAGGGGCGTTTTTTCCTAATAACTGGACTAAGTTTTGCACCGTAACATTAGCAATTATTTCCTCTGCTTTTTGCGTCCAAACTTCACCATTTTTTTGATTGCGAATTACAACCCCTGTAGGTTTCCCGTCTTTTATCTCAATGCTTTCAACGGTATGACGCATCAACAGCTTACCGCCATCTCGTTCTAAAGCTTTTACTAATAAGTCACTCAATACCTGCATACTACCTTGCAAGTGAAACAATCCTTGGGGTAACTGAGAAACATTCAAAGCCGTTGCAGCGTAAAGCAATGCGGTTTCTTCCGCATCTACTTGAGAATAAAGCTTCAGTTGCAAATCTAAAAAAGTCCGCAAACGGCGATCGCCTGCCACTCCACAGCCCCGCAGCGCATCGCCCACCGTCATCAAGGTATAGGGTAAGGTAATCAGCGTTCCAGGGCGTACAGCCTGCGTTAGCTGCCACAGATCCCACAAATTGCGGGGCGGTAGTACCGGATCTCTTGCTTGAAATGCCCAACTAGCTTGAAATAAATCTTCCAATAATTGCCAAAAATCTTGACTACCGGGAAACTGTTTTAACCTTTCTGCTTGCCACTTTTCGCGGTTTCGCCATACATTAATTGGTTCAGTTTCCCCTGGTAAATATACCGCGCAAGCCGGATCGCAAGGTGTAGCGACGGGTAAATCTATTTCCAATTCTGAGAAAATCCGATGATGTATTCCCCCAGGTTCTAAACCAGCTACTTGCGTTGCACCCACGTCAAAGGTAAATCCGTGACGTTTAAAGGTAGAAGCACAACCCCCCGGAACTATAGCTTGGTCTAAAATTATTACTTCATAGCCACGATGTGCTAATAATGCCCCCGCCGTTAAACCGCCAATTCCCGCGCCAATAACGACGATGGGAGATTTATTACTTTTTGCTGGGCTAGGCATAGATAAATAATGAGAGCGTACTATATAAAACTTAACATTTTCTGGAAATAGAAAGGCGCTTAATAGCGCGATCGCCTGCAATTAAAGATTAGATTGCACAATTTAGCGATCGCTTGGCAACGCTAAGTTTTAAATAGTTTTTTAAGCGGGTAACGCGATTCGAACGCGCGACATTCACCTTGGCAAGGTGACGCTCTACCACTGAGCTATACCCGCAATCTTTTGACGTAAATCTCATCATCTCAAACTTTTGAGATTTTGTCAACTTATTCCGCCGACGATAATTCATTTAGCGGTGCAGAAGCACTTTTCAATGCTGGTGGTGTCATTTGATTGCTGTAATCGCTGCTGTAAGGCAAACTACGCATCAAACTTGCCATTTCTAGAGCATTCATGGCATAATCCCAGCCTTTATTGCTTTTAATACCTGCTCTTTCCATCGCTTGCTGCATGGTGTCAGTAGTCAAAATCCCAAAAATTACTGGGACTCCCGTTTGAAATCCAACCGACGCGATCCCTTTAGCAACTTCTCCAGCTACATAGTCAAAGTGGGGAGTTTGACCTTTTATTACTGCACCCAAACAAATAATCGCATCGTAGCGGCGAGTCAAAGCTACTTGATGGGCGACTAGGGGAACTTCAAAACTACCGGGGACCCAAAAATAATCTACTTGAGTACCATGAGGATTAGGATCTACGCCGTGACGTTTCAGGCAGTCTTGACAGCCTTCTAAAAGCTTATTTGTAATCAAGTCATTAAATCGCCCAATTACTATAGCTAGTCGTAACGGTTCGGTTTGAGTAAAAGTCCCCTCAAAAACTGCCATCAATATTTCTCAAATAAACAACACAAAAATTAGCTATTAGCTGTAAAAGCAAGTATGTACTGAGACACAAGCTAATAGCTACAGGCTAACTTAAGCTACTAAGAAGTTTAAAGCACCTACCAAAAATACTAGCCCAATCCAAGCAAAAGAGCCTAACCAGAGCAATCTTTTTGATTCGTTCCAATTTTGAGGAGTCGCGTAAGCAACGGGAACGCCAATTACCATGACAAAAGATAGGGCAACCAAGGCTAATAAAGCAATTTGGAATAGGATCGCGAACATCGATATTTCTCCTAAAGGGGACAAAAAATTTGAGTACAAAGCAAGCTATGTTTCTAGCATTTCCTATAGTTACGCTATCAGAAATTGAGCCACTATAGAAGGTAAGAGTAAAGAAAGAATTTTTGCCTGATGGATCTAATTTTGTGCCATACCACAGCAGATTTTGATACGCTGGGAGCGGCAGTAGGGGTGACGCGCTTAGTACCAGGTAGCCGGATTGTTATCCCTGGAGGTTGCCATCAGGTAGTACGGGATTTTTTAGCCCTGCATAAAGATGAGTATGCTTTAATCGAGCGCCGTGCGGTCGATCCCGCACAAATTAAAAGCCTGGCTGTCGTAGATACGCAATCGCGCGATCGCTTGGGAGTTGCCGCCGAATGGTTAGATTTGCCACAATTAGACTCGATAATCGTTTACGACCATCATTTAGATAGCCAGCTAGATATTCCCGCTACACAGACAGTAATAGCCGATGTAGGGGCGACAACAACCCTAATTGTCGAGGAGTTGCAACAAGCTAATATCAATCTTACTGTTGCCGAAGCAACGGTAATGGCTTTAGGCATTCACGTCGATACGGGGTCGTTGACTTTTGCCCAAGCGACAGCGCGAGATGCGATCGCTTTGGCATGGTTGATGCAGCAAAAAGCTGCTTTACCACTGGTTAACGAGTACCTAGAACCGGGGTTAACCAAACAATTACAGGCACTACTACCAATAGCAATTAATAGCTTAGAAACTACAAAAATCGACGGTTACAGCGTTGCTTGGTTAATACTCGAAACTTCAGATCGCGTACCGGGATTATCGGGGTTCATTTCGCAATTAATGCAGCTAACGCAAAGCGACGCAATCCTATTAGGGGCAAGCTATGAAGATAAATTAACAGTAATTGGGCGATCGCATATTCCTCAAACAAACCTCAGTACATTGTTTCAACCCCTAGGTGGTGGGGGTCATTCTCAAGCTGCGTCTTTGTCTTTGCGCGGAGTAAACCCCGAAACTACCATCAAGCAACTGGTAGAAGATTTTATTGCTCAAATTCCCCAGCCACCCACCGCGCGAGAATTGATGTCATCGCCGGTACGGACTATATTGCCAGAAACTACCATTGCCGAAGCTCAAAGGATTTTACTCCGTTACGGTCATTCGGGTTTGTCGGTAGTGGATGCGGAGGGAAAAATAGTTGGGATTGTCTCGCGGCGAGATATTGATATAGCCTTGCATCACGGCTTTAGTCACGCGCCAGTCAAAGGTTACATGACTACAAATATAAAAACTGTCAGTCCCACCACAACGTTACCGGAAATTCAAGAATTAATGGTAACTCACGATATTGGACGCTTACCTGTTTTAAAATCGGGTCAATTGGTAGGGATAGTTACGCGCACTGATATTTTGCGGGAAATGCAGCAGGAAAAAACCCGAAAAATCCAAAATGCCGATAATTCCCTGGTTGTTAACTATTCATTACTCAATTTACTTAATAATCGTCTAGCGCCAGCTTTACAAACTCTACTTAAAACCGCCTCTACCGAAGCTGAAAAACGCGGCTGGCATTTGTATTTAGTCGGCGGTGCGGTTCGAGACTTATTATTAGCTCAAGAAGAAACAAAAATACTCATTCAAGACATCGATTTAGTAGTTGATGGCTTTCATAACGCAACCGATGTCGGCGCAGGGGTCGAACTTGCCCGCGCTCTCCAAAAATCTTACCCCCAAGCTAGGTTAGAAATTCATGGCGCTTTTCAAACGGCGGCTTTGTTGTGGCATAAAGATCCAATATTAGATTCATTGTGGGTAGATATTGCTACCGCTCGCACGGAATTTTATCCTTATCCGGCGGCTAATCCTGAAGTTGAAGCAAGTTCTATTCGTCAAGACTTGTATCGGCGCGATTTTACAATTAATGCCCTAGCGATGCGGTTAACTCATCCTCGTCCGGGGGAATTATTAGACTTTTTTGGCGGAATGCGGGATTTGCAAGCCAAGCAGTTGCGAGTTTTACACGCTAATAGTTTTATTGAAGATCCCACACGAATTTATCGCGCTGTCCGTTTTGCCGTGCGCTTGGGTTTTGCAATCGAACAGCGCACTGTTGAATATATACGTTACGCAATTTCTAGCGGCGTTTACAACTCTAACCAAGCAGATAATAAAACTAGACCCGCCCTGCAAACTCGTCTTCGTAGCGAATTAAAATACTTACTTCAATCTCCTTACTGGCAAGCTGGATTGCGCTTACTTGTAGACTTAGATGCTACTAAGTGCATTCACCCCGATTTAAAAAGTACGCGCTCTTTATGGCAGCAATTACGGCTTTTAGAGGTAATAGGGCGCGGCAAGAACCTTACTGATTGGTTGCTACGATTAGAAGTATTGATTGCTCAACTAGCTCCCCCAGAGCGCGGTTTAGTGGCGGCAAATTTACAATTGCCCGATGAAAGCATCAAAAGGTTAGTAAGTTTAGATGCTGCCGAAACCAAAGTTAGAGAACTACTCCTTGCAGCGCCCAAAAGTCGAGTAGTTCAACTATTAAAATCTTACGATGATGCTACTTTAATTTTGCTGGCAGTACGCACACCCAAAATCATCCGCCGTCAAATTTGGCTGTACCTTAATTGTTGGGCAACTATTCAAGCGCCGCTTAATGGTAATGACCTCAAAAAACTAGGCTATCCGCCAAGTCCGCAGTATCGACAAATGTTAGAAAAACTACTCGCCGCAACTCTAGATGGCATAATAAGCGATCGCTCTAGCGCCGAAAAGTTTTTATCAGTCCACTATCCACTGTAAAGTAAAGTAAAGAAGTTTCTAGTCTCTACTACTACCTCAATCTCTACTACGGTGGAGGCAGCTACTTAAACAAGCAAGCTATAATTTTCGCGTATGGAGTGCAGAAACGACCTATGACTAATCCCTTGATTCATGCCTTTTTTGTTGGCAGGGCTGTAGCTGAAGTTGTCAACGAACAGCTAGAGAATGCCTTAACTGATGCTTTGAGCGAACTTGGTAAGTTTGACGCAGAACAGCGCGAACGCCTGCGCCAGTTTACGACGGAAGTTATGGAACGAGCTAACCGAGAAGCAGAAAGCAATTTTAGTGGTTCTAGCACTACCACTACAACCGTTGCTGCTCCCAGTCGCTCTAATGACGTACAAGCAACAATTGATGAACTTAGAGCCGAAATTGCCCTACTAAGAGCGGAATTACAACGCCACCGTAGCAGTTCTACTTAAGCGAGCGAAAAAATCAAATTTGATTTTGTAGGGAGTCGCCCTAAAAGCTTTCACTCGCCTACTACTGATTCATTTCTTACCTCCTGCAAAAATAACGATTAGGAATTCGAGTGTCTCTTTCTCCTCCCGTCAAAAGTTCCGTGAAAGCTAAGGCTGACCGCAAGCGTAGCTCGATGGTGTATAAAGATAATGCCTATCGCTGGAATCGGGAAAATTACTCTCGAAATCGGCGCTTTTTTGATATATGGACGTTTGTTCTGTCTTTGATGACTGGTTTTTGGCTCAACAAAAAATCTTGGAGCTATCCTGGGGGCGCGACAGAAGAAAAGCGCAAAGCTAGACGCAAAGAACAAGCGGTTTGGATTCGCAACACATTGCTAGAATTAGGGCCAACATTTATTAAAGTCGGTCAACTATTTTCTACTCGCGCCGATTTATTTCCCAGCGAATATGTTGACGAACTTGCCAAACTCCAAGATAAAGTTCCGGCTTTTAGCTACGAGCAAACAAAAAATATTATCGAGCAGGAGCTAGGAAAGACCCTACCAGAATTATTCCAAAACTTCGAGCCAATTCCAATTGCCGCCGCAAGTTTAGGTCAAGTTCATAAAGCTACGCTCCATTCTGGAGAAACTGTCGCTGTTAAAGTCCAGCGTCCCGGCTTAAAAAAGTTATTTGAAATCGATCTAACTATTCTTAAAGGGATTACTCGTTACTTCCAAAGTCACCCAGAATTGGGCAAAGGTCGAGATTGGCTAGGCATTTACGATGAGTGTTGCCGAATTTTATGGGAAGAAATTGAATACCTCAATGAAGGGCGCAACGCGGATACCTTTCGCCGCAATTTCCGCGATCGCGATTGGGTAAAAGTACCGCGCGTTTATTGGCGTTACACTTCTCCTAGAGTATTGACTTTAGAATACGTCCCAGGCATCAAAATCAGTCACTACGAGGCGTTAGAAGCGGCGGGATTAGATCGTAAGGTATTAGCGCGTCAAGGGGCGGAAGCTTACTTGAGTCAGTTACTTAATGATGGATTTTTTCATGCCGATCCTCACCCTGGTAATATTGCGGTTAGTCCTAATGGTTCGCTGATTTTTTACGATTTTGGGATGATGGGGCAAATTCGCACGGACGTGCGAAAGCAATTGATGAAAACGCTGTTTGGCATTGCTCAAAAAGATGCCAATCAAGTAGTTGCATCCTTAGTAGAACTGGGAGCGCTTGCACCTACAGACGATATGGGACCAGTGCGGCGCTCGATTCAGTATATGTTAGATCACTTTATGGATCAGCCGTTTGAAAATCAATCGGTCAGTGCCATTAGTGACGATCTTTATGAAATTGCTTACGACCAACCTTTTCGTTTTCCCGCTACTTTTACTTTTGTAATGCGGGCTTTTTCAACGCTAGAAGGTGTGGGCAAAGGTTTAGATCCAGAATTTAGTTTTATGGAGGTTGCAAAACCTTTTGCAATGGAAATTATGACAAACGGCAATGGTTCGCAAGGTAATACTTTCCTCAATGAATTAGGTCGTCAAGCGGCACAAGTCAGCACGACCGCGTTAGGCTTACCGCGACGGCTAGAAGACACCCTAGATAAGCTAGAACGCGGCGATATTCGGATGCGCGTCCGTTCGATTGAAACCGAGCGCTTGTTGCGTCGCCAAAGTAATATTGGTTTAGCAACTATTTATGCTTTGGTCACTTGTACGTTGACTTTAGCTGCCACTTTATTGCTGATCAATCATTATTTGTGGCTGAGTGCGATCGCGGCAATTTCTGCGGGAGCATTAGGCGTTGTCTTGATTCGCACTATTATTCAACTCGATCGCTACGACAAAACATTTTAGTTACTTTAACTACTAATTATCTCTCCGTCCGCAGTGAAAATTTTTTTGCTGCGGGCTTTTTTAAGTATATGTACTTAGCTTTGTTCAGTTTGAGCATTTTTAAGCTGGTCAACTTGCTAAAACTACCTTTAGTTTTCCGTATAAACCCGATTGTAAAATTTATCTCTTAAGGTTTATATAGAATTACACATTTAGAAGTAGGTGCGGTTTGTCAAATCTTTGTTATATTTTGTAATAAGTTAAATCAAGTAGAGGTTCTAT
>JAPJOW010000138.1 GCA_030826005.1 Aliterella sp. RAGGC_92 | reverse complement strand
AGCGAGTTTGGAGGTGCGGACTTCAAATAAAAATGCGATCGCACTCTATCAAAAGTTTGGCTTTAAAACCGCAGGAATCAGAAAAAAATACTACTCAGATACCGGAGAAGATGCGTTAATTTTGTGGCGTGGCGGCTTGCAAGAACCTGAATTTATTGAGAATTTGAAGACATGGCGGCAAAACGTGCGATCGCGCATTGTCACAACCACAGGCTACCAATTAAAAGTACATTAGCAGAAAAATTGGGGTGTGGCTTTGCCTCCCCCAATGTTTTCCAAGAGAGTTGTAGTTTATTTAACTGTGCTGCTCAAACTGATAGGTGTGGGGCTAGATAGAGGACAATGGTTCAAGCTAAAACAACAAGTATATCTTTACCGTCTTTATGAGTGAAACTGTATACATTGAAACCAGTATTTTGGGCTATCTTACAGCCAGATCGACGATAAACCTAGTTTTGGCAGCAAACAAGGAAGCTGGCAGAAGTTAGTCTTGATTTTGGGTATCAATTACCTGTAATTTGCACCCCTTACGAACTATTAGGATACTAAGCTATGTGGCAGAACGAAGTTTTAGAGGAAATTTATAAAATTCGTGAAGAACACGCCAAATCCTTTGACTACGACTTGGACGCAATGTTTGCAGATTGGCAAAAGAAGCAAGCCGAAAGTGGCAGGAAAGTTGTTAACTTATCGCTAAATCGCGATCGCACAACACATGCGAGCGGATGGGATGAAAAGGATACAAGCCAGCGCTCAACTTAGTCGTTAGTTAGATTCGTTTTGATTTAGATGGAATGCTAGTCAAGGTTTGAAAAGGATCGTTGCGATCGCGCATTGTTGCAACTACAGGCTACCAATTAAAAGTGCATTAGTTTCCACTTGCGATCGTATTTATCTATTCAAATAATGCTCGTAATATTTTATTTTTTTGACTTTAACTTGATTTGCAGGGAGACAGTTATTTTAATGTTCACTCGCCGCACTGCATTTTATATTTTCTAGGGAAATTTTCTAGAGAATGTTAACTAGAATAATTCCGTATAGTCTTTCTTACAAAGTAGATATACGGAATTGTTCGGTTTAATCTCCAAATATGGACGTTATACAGAAAATTTTTGCCTATCATGCCTGACAATAGCTAGGTGCTTGCACATCGTAATTTAGCAAGAAATTATATATTTAGTTGGAAAAATTCAGTGTTGCATCATGTATATATACTTCTATCCAAGACACAGAAATCCATGACGACCAGAAATCAATACCTGTTGGAATTGGCAAAGCGCAATATCAAATCCTATATTGCCAATCCGAAAACCAAAGCTGCGATGGTTGCAGGCTCAGTCGCAGAAGGTCTGAGTGATGAATACTCAGATTGTGATATGAGTATCTATTACAGCGAATTGCCCTCAGAAGAAGAATTAAACTTTGCACGTCAACAGAATCAGGGTTCAAAGCGACTTTGGGTTTTGGGTGATCGAAAAGAAGGCGGGTTTGCTGAGAGTTATTTGGTGAACGGTGTCGAGTGTCAATTCGGTTATGTAACGATTGCACAATGGGAGAAGGATATTTCAAATATTTTGGAAGGGCATGAGATTCAATCGCCATTGATGAAAGCGATGTCTGGAACATTAGTTGGAATTCCACTCTATGGCGAACCACTCATCCAGCAATGGAAAGCCAGAATTGCGAATTATCCAGATAAGCTGGCGCAGAAGATGGTTGAGCATTACCTCAAATTCTTTGCAATTTGGGGAATGCAGAAACGCCTTGCCAAGCGAGATACAACTCTTTGGTATTATCAAATTCTGGTCGAGTCAGCCCAAAATCTGCTCGGTGTGTTGTCTGGGCTAAATCATTTGTATTATTCTACATTCCAATTTAAGCGAATGAGTAGGTTTATTGAGCAGATGGAGATTGCACCTGAAAATCTTACTGCTCGCCTTGAAAACTTGTTTCATCAAGCCCCATCTGTAGCGGTCAATCAACTTGAAGCATTGGTTCAAGAGACTGTAGAGCTTGTTGAGATTCATATGCCCCAAGTGGATACTTCATCAGCGAAACAGAGATTAGGATGGAGACAGCAACCCTGGGAACTTGGTAAGTCAGAGCGGTGAGAAATTCCAGTTAATAATCGCGCTGCACCGGAACGTTTCAGTATAGCGGTTTGCTGCCAGGGGGATCTGAGTCCGGTGATTGCGAACGTTAACTTCATTTAATCGAGTGGAGCTTGCAAGCGATCGCATATAAACTCTAGTGGTGTAATATGTCGGCGATTGGAAAAAAACTTTTCAATATTGCGATCGCACTTTAAACTACTAACTTAAATTTTAGATTCCTATCAATCCTTTTACCTGGATTCGTTGTCAAATAGCCCCAAAGAAATCGCTTGATGGTAGCGTTCAATTGTCCATTTGTAGGTGGTAATAGTCATAGAAATCCTCGACTTAAAACGCCTAGATGTCTGTAATTATGGCTTCTTGGCAATTTTTGTTGCCCTAAAGTGCGATCGCACGCTAACCTAGTTTAGGGCATAGGAACTTATACTTATATAAAGCATTTAGAACAGCATACTTTTACAAAAAAATAAAAATTGTTTCCTTAGAGTGGGGAAAACCGTACTGGTTGTAGCTATCATCATAAGACAGCCAGAAATATAGCCTGTGCTAAAATCAGCGTACTGGCAAGACTCAGGGGAACCAAAAACGCTATGTTTGAACGCTTCACAGAAAAAGCCATTAAGGTGATCATGCTGGCCCAGGAAGAAGCCCGCCGCCTGGGTCACAACTTCGTAGGAACAGAACAGATCCTCCTGGGTCTGATCGGCGAAGGCACGGGCGTAGCAGCAAAAGTTCTAAGGTCAATGGGTGTCAATCTTAAAGATGCCCGAATTGAAGTAGAAAAAATTATCGGTCGTGGATCGGGCTTTGTGGCGGTGGAAATTCCATTTACACCAAGAGCAAAGCGAGTTCTAGAACTATCTCTAGAAGAAGCACGACAGTTAGGACACAATTATATTGGCACGGAACACTTGCTATTAGGCTTAATCCGTGAAGGAGAAGGCGTAGCAGCAAGAGTATTAGAAAACTTAGGCGTAGACTTATCGAAAGTTCGCACCCAAGTAATTCGGATGCTAGGAGAAACGGCAGAAGTCAATGCTGGTGGATCTCCATCAGGAAGAACCAAAACACCTACATTGGATGAATTTGGCTCTAACTTGACGCAAATGGCAGCAGACGGCAAGCTAGATCCTGTAGTCGGTCGTGCCAAAGAAATTGAGCGGGTAATTCAGATATTGGGTCGTCGCACAAAAAACAACCCCGTATTAATTGGCGAACCCGGCGTTGGTAAAACAGCGATCGCCGAAGGATTAGCATCTCGCATTGCTAATAAAGATATACCAGACATCCTAGAAGAAAAGCGGGTAGTTACTCTCGATATTGGATTATTAGTAGCTGGTACTAAATATCGCGGTGAATTTGAAGAACGCCTCAAAAAAATCATGGACGAAATTCGTTCGGCGGGGAACGTAATTTTGGTAATTGACGAGGTGCATACTCTCATCGGTGCGGGTGCGGCGGAAGGCGCAATCGATGCGGCAAATATCCTTAAACCAGCCTTGGCGAGAGGAGAATTGCAGTGTATCGGTGCAACAACTCTAGACGAATACCGCAAGCACATCGAACGAGATGCCGCTTTAGAGCGACGTTTTCAGCCCGTAATGGTTGGCGAACCTTCGGTAGACGAAACTATTGAGATATTGTACGGATTGCGGGAACGCTACGAGCAACACCACAAACTTAAAATATCTGATGAAGCTTTGTTTGCTGCCGCTAAACTATCAGACCGTTATATAAGCGATCGCTTTTTACCAGATAAAGCCATCGATTTAATTGATGAAGCAGGTTCGAGAGTAAGGCTAATTAATTCAGCACTTCCCCCCGCCGCCAAAGACCTAGACAAAGAATTGCGAAAAGTCTTGAAAGAAAAAGACGACGCAGTACGCGGACAAGACTTTGGTAAAGCTGGCGAATTGCGCGATCGCGAAATGGAAATCAAAGCAGAAATCCGAGCGCTATCGCAAAACAAAGCTAACACTGCTCGTACAGATGGCGAAGATTCACCCGTCGTTACGGAAGAAGATATCGCTCACATTGTTGCTTCCTGGACGGGCGTACCCGTAAGCAAGCTGACTGAATCGGAATCCGAGAAACTGATGCACATGGAAGACACCCTGCACCAGCGCTTAATCGGTCAAGAGGAAGCAGTTAGAGCAGTTTCTAAAGCAATTCGCCGCGCTCGTGTGGGCTTGAAAAACCCCAACCGACCGATCGCGAGTTTTGTCTTCTCAGGTCCCACTGGAGTAGGAAAAACTGAGCTAACTAAGTCCTTAGCGGCTTATTTCTTTGGTTCGGAAGACGCAATGATCCGGCTTGATATGTCGGAATACATGGAACGTCACACCGTATCTAAACTCATTGGTTCGCCACCGGGGTATGTAGGTTACAACGAAGGCGGTCAGTTAACGGAAGCTGTACGTCGTCGTCCTTACACAGTGGTGCTTTTTGATGAAATTGAAAAAGCTCACCCCGATGTATTCAATATGCTCTTGCAGATATTGGAAGATGGGCGCTTAACTGACGCTAAAGGTCGCACGGTAGACTTCAAAAATACGTTGCTGATTTTGACTTCTAACATTGGTTCAAAAGTCATTGAAAAAGGCGCAGCAGGTTTAGGTTTTGAATTGGCGCAAGACGTGGCTGAATCCCAATACAACCGGATTAAGTCGCTAGTTAATGAAGAACTCAAGCAATACTTCCGTCCAGAGTTCTTGAACCGACTAGACGAGATTATTGTCTTCCGTCAGTTGAGCCGAGATGAAGTCAAGGAAATTGCCGATATCTTGCTCAAGGAAGTATTCAATCGGTTAATGGAAAAAGGTATTACCTTAGACGTAACCGAACGCTTCAAAGACCGCTTAGTAGAGGAAGGTTACAACCCCAGCTACGGAGCAAGACCCTTGCGCCGCGCGATTATGCGCTTGCTGGAAGACAGCCTAGCTGAGGAAATTCTCTCTGGTCGCGTCCGCGATGGCGATACCGCTTTAGTAGATGTGGATGAAGCGGGAACAGTTAAAGTAGTTTCCGAACAAACCCGCGAGTTGCTTCCTCAAGGAGTCGATTTAACTAAAGGTGCGTAGAGTTTAGTTACAAGCTAACTAAGGCATAACTATAGAAAAGGTAGAGTATTGAATGCTCTACCTTTTTTTTGAGAATAAAGATCGAGGTTGTAAATTATGGCAACTAGCATCCTTACGCGCAACAATGTCAACGTTTTAGGTAAGGGCGAACAAACATTAATTTTTGCTCACGGTTTTGGTTCTGAGCAAACGGCGTGGCGACATCAAATTGCAGCCTTTGAAGCAACTTATCGCCTTGTATTATTCGATCATGTCGGCGCGGGAAAATCTGATTTTAATGCCTATAGCCCTCATCGTTACAGCAGCCTTTATAGTTATGCTGAAGACTTGCTCGATCTGTGCGCCGAGTTGAAGCTAACTAATTGTACTTTAGTCGCTCATTCAGTTAGCGGCATGATTAGTCTGCTTGCGGCTTTAATTGAACCCGATCGCTTTAGTAAACTAATTTTTATTGGTGCTTCTCCCCGCTATCTCAACGATCGCGGATATATAGGCGGATTTGGGCGCACCGATTTGGATGCTTTGTACGCGGCGATGTCGGCTAATTATTATAGTTGGGCTAGTGGTTTTGCACCGCTAATTATGGGCAATCGCGATCGCCCAGAGTTAGCGGCAGAATTTGCCCGAACTTTAACCGCGATTCGCCCAGATATTGCCCAAGCCGTAGCGCGGGTAATTTTTGAATCCGATCACCGTCTAGAATTGCCGCGCTTGCAAGTACCGACGCTAATATTGCAACCAAGTAACGATCCTGCCGTACCCCAAGAAGTGGGACAATATATGGCAGATAACATTAACCACAGTCAGTTTATGCTCGTTAAATCTGAGGGACATTTACCCCACCTCAGCGCGCCGGATCTAGTTACAGAGGCGATCGCATCATGGCTTGGCGAACAAATCTAAAACCATTAAAATCTCTGCGCCATCATCCAGATTTTTTTCCTACTTTTGCCCCGATTTTAGTAGGATTAATGTTGCTCTTTGTCTTTTTAGCAATTTTAGATAGATGGACAACTATCCAAATTTTGGGATTGGTTGTTTTGTTTTTTGGCTCGATGCTGCCAATTTCAGCTTTATCACTGGGGTTGATATTGCTAATACTGACAACTGCGTTTAATGGTGGATTATTGCATTTAATTGAATTAGGTGCGATCGCCATTAGTAGTATTGTTCTAGCTCAGTTTTTGCGGCGCATCGAATGGCGTTTGGCTTCTCAATCAGTGCTTGCCAGCTTCAGCGATGGCGATACTACTCCTATTAGTGTAATTACTAAAGCTCTAAAATTATTGCGTTACTATGCCCGTGCGGATGCGGCGATCGCTCTGCGTCAAGTGGATGAAGTTACAGCCGAAGCGATCGCCCAATTGCCCCACAAAACTTTACCCGATAACTTGACAAATCCCGCTTTGTATGCCGAGGCTGTTGCCAGTAACCAATGTTTGTATTACTCTAACTACCCTGCTACCCCTGGCGCTGCGCGCATTTTACTTGCTCAAGGTACTAAATCTTTAGCGGTACTGCCTTTATTATCCGCCGATGCCCAAAAAGGAGCAATTATACTTCTTTGGTATCGCCCTCGGCAAATTTCCGCCGATTTAAAACAATTTATTGCCTCTATACTTGGCAACTTGCGTACTCTTTTAAAATTTAACGATTTAACGTTTAGCCTTGACAAGTTACAGGCGCGTTTTGGCGCAATGTTACAAACTATCCATCAAGGAGTAGTATTTGTTGATGAAAGTGGCGAACAAGGTTGGATTAATCAAGCGGCGGCGCATCAATTGCAATTAACCCCTGGATATGTAGAGCCGCCAATCCTTGCTCAAGCGATGGCAGCTTTGCGCCTGAGTGCGGAAAATCAAGCCCAAATTGCCCGCCAGGCACAGGAATTTTTTAGCCATCCGCAAAGCGAAATCCGCAATTGGCATTGGATTATTGGGGGCGACAAGCCAAAAGTATTAAGCGTTTCGAGTACGCCAACTACCACAGGCAATATACCCGGTAGACTGTGGCTATTTGATGATATTAGCGAAGAATATTTTGGGCAACTTGCCTTAATTGCCAATACTAAAGAGCTAGAAAAAGCTAAAATCGCGGCGGAAAGTGCGACGCTAACTAAAAGCCAGTTTTTAGCAAATATGAGCCACGAAATTCGTACTCCTATGAATGCAATTGTTGGCTTAACCGATGTTTTACTGACAACGCAACTAACTAATCAGCAACGGGAATTTGTTAATACAATTCAAAGTAGTAGCGATAATTTATTAACGATCATTAATGATATTCTCGATTTGTCGAAAATTGAAGCGGGGAAATTAGAGTTAGAACAGTATTGTTTTAATTTACGCAATTTTATAGAAGAATCTCTCGATTTATTAGCTTTTAAAGCTGCCGAAAAAAATATTGAATTAGCTTACTTAATCGCTCCTCAAGTACCTAACGCCCTAGTTGCCGATGTTACCCGTTTGCGGCAAATATTAATAAATTTACTTAGTAATGCTGTTAAATTTACGGCTGGCGGAGAAGTTGTAGTTTCAGTTACAGCCTGCAAATTAAAATCGCTAGATAAAAATATTGATAACTGTCTATACGAATTTAAGTTTGCTGTTAAAGATACAGGTATTGGTATTCCTAAAGAAAGGCAAGATCGCTTATTTAAGTCTTTTAGTCAAATTGATTCTTCTACTACCCGTCAGTACGGAGGTACGGGCTTAGGCTTGGCAATTGGCAAGCAATTAAGCGAAAAAATGGGTGGAAAAATGTGGTTAGAAAGCGAAGTCAATCGCGGTTCTACTTTTTATTTTACAATTGTTGCTCCCGCTCAATCTGATTCTTTAGTTGTTGAGCAAGACTTACGGCAATTACAGGGAAAAAAGGTATTAATTGTTGACGATAATAGAACTAATAGACAAATTTTAATTCTCCAAACTCAATCGTGGGGAATGCTACCAATTGAAGCAGAATCCGGCAGTGATGCACTTAACTTGCTGCAAAAACAAAGTTTCGATTTGGCAATTTTAGATATGCAAATGCCGCACATGGACGGATTGACATTAGCCCTCGAAATTAACAAGTTAGGATTAAATAATTTACCTTTAGTGCTATTAACATCTATTGACAAAGCTGAAATAGAAATAGCAGAAACAAGTTTTACCGCAGTTATTAGTAAGCCAATTAAACAGGCTCATTTGTACGCGGTTTTAAATCAAGTATTAAATAATAAACCTGTAGTTCAAGTTAAACCGCCAGAAAAAAGCGATCGCTCCTTCGCCAAATCACCGCTACAAATCTTGTTGGCTGAAGATAATATAGTCAATCAAAAAGTAGCCCTGCACCTATTGCAACAACTAGGCTACAGCGCCGATATAGCTAAAGATGGCTTAGAAGTAATTGAACAAGTAACCAATCGAGCTTACGATGTCATATTAATGGACGTACAAATGCCGAAAATGGACGGTTTGGCAGCTACTCGCCAAATTATTGCTAGCCCTAAAGTCCGTCCGCGCATTATAGCCATGACCGCTAACGCTATGCAAGGCGATCGCGAAGAATGTTTAAGCGCTGGTATGGATGACTACTTAAGCAAGCCAATTAGGTTAGAACAATTAGCCACAGCCTTAAGTAAGTGCCAAGTAAAGCCATTATCAAGGGCGATCGATCGGCAAATAATTCAAAGCTTTAAAGCGATGGTAGGCAAAGACGCGGAGGTAATTTTGGCAGAAATAATTGACTGCTACTTAGAAGATGCGCCCCAACACTTAAAAAATATTGCTGAGGCGATCGCTCAAAAAAATGCCGCCGAATTACGTCGAGCTTCTCATACACTAAAGTCAAGCAGTGCAACTTTAGGCGCAACCAATTTAGCTGCCCTGTGTCAAGAAATAGAAGCCTTCAGTCGTGTTACAAATTGGCATGACAGCAGCTATTCCGACACTTTTTGCGCTAGTAATACTGAAGATAGTTTAGAAAAACTGCGCCAAATAGAAGCTGAGTACGAACAAGTTAAAGTAGCTTTACAAGCCTTACGCCAGCGTGATAACAAGTTATGAACTCCCTGGAATTATCGCAAAAACATCGGATTTTAGTTGTTGATGACGATCGCTTTGTGCGCCTCCAATTGCGTCGAGCAATGGAGCAATTAGGGTATGGCGTAATTGAAGCCGAAAACGGCGAACAAGCTTTAACAACCTATAGCCAACTACATTTTGATGTCGTCTTATTGGATGCCTTAATGCCCGTTATGGACGGGTTTAATTGCTGCCAGCAAATGCGCTCTTTACCCAAGAGCGATCGCACTCCCATACTGATAGTTACCGCCCTAGAAGATCGCGAATCGGTAGATTTAGCCTTTGAAGTCGGCGCTACCGACTACATCACAAAACCTATTCATTGGGCAGTGCTGCGCCAAAGAGTGCGCCATCACCTGCAAGCAAGTCAAACAATGACGCAATTGCAAACGCAACAACAGGAGTCGCACCTTAAAGCCGAACAACTAAAATTAGCCCTAGAATCGGCGGGTATGGGAACTTGGGATTGGAATTTATTAACTAACGAGGTCATTTATAGCGAACAACTACAACCAATATTTGGCTTACCTGAAAGCGCCAATTACCGCACCTACGAAGCTTTATTAAGCTGCATTCACCCGGAAGATCGCTCCTTTGTCATGCAATCGGTAGCTCAAGCGATCGAGCAAGACAAAAAATATAGCATCGAATTTCGCGTTATTTGGGCTGATGGTAGCATCCACTGGGTAGCAAATCGAGGTCAAGTTTACGATGATAACGGGCAACCCGTGCGGATGCTAGGGATAGTCATGAATATTACCGCTCGGAAGTTAGCAGAACAAGAAAGGCTCATGCTACTAGCGCAAGAGCAGGCGGCGCGCGCTCAAGCAGAAATCAGCCGCAATCGGGTAACAAATATTATTGAAAGTATTAGCGATGCCTTTTTTACTTTAGATAAACAATGGCTTTTTACCTACGTTAACTACCAAGCCGAATTGCTTTTTCAAAAAACGCGATCGCAATTGCTGGGTAAAAATATTTGGCAAGAATACCCAGAAGCCGTAAATTTAGCTTTTTTCGAGCAGTACCACAAAGTCGTAAATAGGCAAGTCAGCGTTCAATTTGAAGAATTTTACCCGCCCTTTAATGCTTGGTATAGCGTCCACGCCTACCCCGCCAAAGACGGATTATCAGTTTACTTTCAAGACATTACCGAACGCAAAAATGCCGAAGTTGAATTACAAGCATCTCAAAAGAGATTGCAACTAATCTCAGAAACTACGCTAAAAATTCGCCAGTCTTTGCAAGTAAATGAAATTCTCCAAACTACCGCTACAGAAGTATTGAACTTGTTGCAAGCTGACCGAGTGTTAATTTTTCGCTTATTTAATAACGGCTACGGACAGATAGTGGTAGAAGCGATCGTTCCTACTTGCGCCTCAGTATTGCAGCAAAATATTACAGACGAATGTTTTGGCGAAGCGTATTTACAAAAATACCGTCAAGGGCGAATTTATACGATCGACGATATCGACAAAGTTGAAACTGAGCCTTGCTTTATTGAATTTCTGCATAGCTTTGGCGTAAAAGCAAAATTAGTAGTGCCAATACTGCTCAAACAAAAGCTTTGGGGACTAACCGTCGTGCATCAGTGCAGCCAAAAGCGCGAGTGGAAAAGCTTTGAAATTGAAATATTGCAACAATTAACAAATCAAATCGGCATAGCCTTAGCTCAAGCGCAACTATTAGAAGACGAAAGCCGCCAGCGTCAAGAACTCGCTCGCTCTAACGCCGAATTACAAGAATTTGCTTATATTGCTTCCCACGATTTACAAGAACCATTGCGAAAAATTCAAGCATTTGGAAATCGCTTGCAAACCCAATATAAAGATTTATTAGGCGATCGCGGACAAGATTATTTGCAGCGAATGCACAACGCCGCCGAACGAATGCAGGCTTTAATTAATGACTTATTA
>JAPJOW010000137.1 GCA_030826005.1 Aliterella sp. RAGGC_92 | reverse complement strand
GGGAAAATTGAGATCGTACTTTTGCGTAAACTGTTGATGGGATACTTCATCATCGGCGCTAACACCAAGGATGACTACATCTTTACCCTGATATTCTGTACTCGCATCGCGGAAACTACAAGCTTGCTTGGTGCAGCCTGGAGTATCGTCTTTAGGGTAGAAATACAAAACTACTGTTTTACCAGCATAATCAGATAGCGAGACAGTATTGCCATTGGTATCTTTGACGGTAAAAGCTGGTGCATCCGTGCCAACTGCTAAAGCCATAGTATGTCCTTAATAAAAGAGTTTTCTAGTCCTCGATATTTATAGCAGTTTTTTAGGCAGCGATCGCAGCTTGGGGGTGTCCTCGCAGCAAATCCATTAATTCATCCCGGTAATCTTGAAATATGGAGTTGCGCTTAATTGTAAAGTTGCGATCGGGTAATTTAATTGACATTTCCTTTTGAACTGTACCGGGACGCGCGGTTAAAGCATAAATTCGATTAGATAAAAATACCGCTTCTTCTACGTCGTGGGTAATCATAAAAATTGTCAGGTTTGTTTTCTCCCAAAGCTCTAACATAAATTGGTGCATAGATTCTTTGGTATGAATGTCTAAAGCTCCAAAAGGCTCATCCATGAGCATTACTTTGGGTTCGGAAGCCAAAGCACGAGCGATCGCGCAGCGTTGTTTCATCCCTCCCGATAACTCTTTAGGTAACGATTTGGCAAACTTTTCTAACCCCACAACACTGAGATAATAGCTGGCTTTTTCCCGGCGCTCTTTTTTGGACAATCCTTGTAACTTCAGTCCAAACTCGGTATTTTTCTGCACGTTCATCCAGGGATAAAGGGTGTAGTGTTGAAATACCATCCCGCGATCGGGGCCTGGGCCAGTTACGCGCGTTCCATCGACTTTAATTTCTCCCGTAGTAGGACGATCTAACCCGGCAATTTGGCGCAGTAAGGTAGACTTGCCCGATCCTGATGCTCCTACAGCGCAGATAAATTCTCCTTGCGCGATCGACATATTAATATTTTTCAAAACTGTCAAAGAGCCTTGCTTTGTCTCAAAGTTTTTATTTAAGTTATTGACTTGTAGATACATGATTTGTCCCTGATTATGTGGTATACGCTCAACAGCCGATTTATCTTTTTTGACTTGCCCAGCTACAAGAAACTTTTAATAAATATTGAAATAGCAAATCAAAGGTTAGTCCAATTACACCAATTACAATTAGCCCAACAAATATTTCGTCAGTTCTTAAAAACCTTCCGGCTATGCTAATTCGCCGCCCCAAGCCTTCGTTAGCGGCAATTAATTCCGATACAATTACTAATTGCCACGCGGCGGCTAAGTTAATCCGACAAGCATCAATAATTCCGGGGATAACGTGGGGAAAAATTACTTGTAGTAAAGTCTGTACTCGACTTCCACCCAAAGTATAAGTAGCTTCAATCAAGTCTTTGGGTACAAATTTGACGGTATCCATGACCATCAAAGAGTTAAAGAAAAATACACCAACGAAGATCAAAGTAATTTTTGGTTCTTCGCCGATTCCTAAATATAAAATTAGTAATGGAATAAAAGCGGGTGCTGGCATATACCGGACTAAGCCAAATAGAGGTTCTAGTAAAGCTCTAATACTGGCAAAACTGCCCATTAATACGCCTACAGGAATCGAGAGAATTACTGCTAATGAAAAGCCTACACCCACCCGCCATAAGCTTGCTACAGTATCTTTTAGTAGCTCTCTTGTTCCCCACAAGCGCCCAAAAGCTTCCATAACTTTTGCTGGCGAGGGCAAAAACTTCGGATCGACATTTCCAAATGTAGTTACTAGCCACCACAGTAGAAGCGGTAAGGCAATGGAAGTAGCAATTAAAGCTGTATTTAATGGTTTGGGGATATCTTCGCCCAGCCGCCAGAAAACTGTAGATTGGAGGCTTTTAGATTTGGTAGTTGAGAGCATTGATTCCGTAGAACTCATGGCTTAATAATTAGTTGAGTTATTTGTTTTGGTTCGCGGCGTAGGCTTTGATAAAGCGATCGTCAAATAGCTTGCTAAGGTCTGGTTTTTGCTTTGCTAAACCGACTTTTGTTAAAAACTCACTCATTTCCTCGGCGGCAAAAGCAAGAGATGTTCTGTCTGTACCGGGAAGAAAGGCTTTGAGGTTTTCTTCGATGCTAAAAATATGAGTTCCTTTAGCGTATTCTTTGTATTCTTCAACACTTACCCCGGCTCTTTTTGCCATAATTGCGATCGCATTATCGGAATTTGCCTTTATGTAATCCAAGGTTGCAAACCACGAATTAACTAACGCCTGTACTTGCTCTGGATGTTCGTTTATTAGTTTGCGCGTAACTACCAAATGATCCGGAATTGCCCCAGGAAAGTCTTTAGAGCTAAACAGTTCTTTGCTACCAGGGCGCTTGAGTGCTTGATTTGTGAAGGGCGCAAATACTCCCACTCCATCAACTTTTCCCCCCACAAAGGCGGCGGCGGCTTGACCTGTTTCTAAGGGTACAAATTGAATATCTTGAGGACTTAAGCCTGCTTTTTCTAGTCCTAACAGCAATAAAAAGTGGTCTACTGTACCTGATTCGGCGGCGATTTTTTTGCCCTTAAGGTCAGCAATAGAATTAATGCCCTCGCGGACAATGATTTTATCGTTGCCTGTAGAGTTATCGTTTACTAGCACTACTACTTGATCTGCACCTCCAGAAACCGAGCTTACCGTATCGTTTAAGGTCTGACTGTTGGCGGTTATTTGTTGCGCCGTCAAGGTACTAATAGATTCTAAGTAGCCATCAAACCATTTCAACTCTACAGAGGCTTTGTTTGCATCAAAAATTTTTTGGTCTTGGGTAACTTGCCAGGGAATCCAACCAGGCCAAGCGCTAAATCCTAAACTAGCAATAGTTGCCCTACCGTTTCCGGGAGATGAAGCCGCTTCAGTAGTTGTTTGAATATAAGTTGCCGGGTTTGTACAACTGACGCTCAAGGTCAAGCTAACTACAAATAAAACAATATATGTAAATAGCGATCGCAGTTTCATTGCCTTTTTATCAGTATTTTTTCCATTACTTAGTCTAATTTAATACCAGATAGCAGATAGTGCCAATAGTTATCTGCTATTCTTGCTACACAATTAGACCAAAGCAGGTTTTGCGACTATTTGACTTCGCACCCAATCTAACCAAGTATCTATTCCTACTCCGGTTTTGGCAGAAATTGTGATAATTTTGACGTGAGGATTCATTTGTCTAACGTTTTCCTCAATGCGGTTGATATCGACTTCTAAGTAGGGGGCTAAATCGATTTTTGTAATCAGCAAGCAATCAGCTTGTTGAAACATAATCGGATACTTAAGGGGCTTATCTTCACCTTCGGTAATGCTTAAAAGCGCAACTTTAGCGTGTTCTCCGACTTCAAATTCGGCGGGACAAACTAAGTTTCCAACGTTCTCTACTAACACCAAATCAAAATCTGTTGGGTTGTGTTGGTGTTCTAGTTGATGGATTCCCCCTGCGACCATTTTTGAATCTAAGTGACAAGAACGTCCAGTATTAATGGCAATAACTGGCACATTATATTTACGCAGACGTTCTGCGTCTAATTGCGTTGTCATATCCCCTTCAATTACAGCAATTTTTATTTCGCTGCTCAAAGCGGCTAAAGTTTGTTCCAATAGCACGGTTTTACCAGCGCCAGGACTGCTCATAATGTTTAAACAAGTAATTCCCCATTCATCAAAGCGATCGCGATTACAATCTGCTCCTGCTTGGTTTGCGTGGAGTAAATTAATTCCTAAGGCTGCGTCAAAGGTTTGGTGCATAATTTTCTACATACTCAACTCGATCGATTTTTAATTCCCTTCCCGACCTAATATCATCCATTGGCGATTTACATTGAGGACAAGCGTACTGAATGCCGATTTCCGGGTAATATTCTGCTTGGCAATTATGGCAAAAAGCTATCAAAGGCGTTTCTCTAATAACTAACTTTGCTCCCTCTAAAAATGTATTTTTAGTTTGCACTTCAAAGGCAAATTGCAAGCTGACAGGCTCAACACAAGTAAACTTACCAACAACTAAATGAATGCAAGATATTTGCGGCGATTCTGGTTGACTTTCTTGCCAATCTCTAACGGTCAAAATTAGCGCCTTAGTCATGTCCGTTTCGTGCATTAATTAGTCCACTCCTTAACTAATTCTGGTTGCGCGTAAGGGTGAATATAATCGGGTTTTTGCTTTCTTGGTAACTGTCCCGATACTACCAAATGCCCCATCGTGTCGCAGATTACCCGTGCGGCCATTAATGCGGTCATATCGCTAACATCATAAGGTGGCGAAACTTCAACCACTTCTAAACCGCAAATAGGCGCGCGTTGAATAATTTTGCCCAGCATATATAAAGCTTCGCGGGGTAACAAACCACCAGGTTCAGGCCAGCCCGTACCCGGTACAAAACCCGCATCAATACAATCAATATCAAAACTGATGTAAACGCAATCTGTACCATCCAAAGCTCTTTCTAAAGCAAAGTCTACAGCGTAATCTAAGCCTTTTTCTGTAATATCTGTAACTGTTAGGATATTACTTGCTTTTTCTCGATAAAACTTCACGCCTTCACGAGGAACTTGCCAGCCACCAATCCCTAGTTGAACTAAGTTTTTTGGAGGAGCATTTTTAATGTTTGTAGCGTGAAACCAAGGACAAGTGTGCATCCTTTCGTCTAAATCTTTTTCCTGGGTATCGACGTGGCGATCGAAGTGAATAATCCCAACTTTTTTATCGCCTAAATGCCGACAAATACCGCGCACGGTAGGATAACCAATAGAATGGTCGCCCCCTAAAATAATGGGGAAGGCGCCGGAACTAAAAATGTGAGCAATTCCTTTAGAAATTTGGTCAAAAGACTTTTCGTTATTGGCGGGAATTGTAAAAATATCGCCTACATCGCACAACGTAATTTGTTCGCGCAAGTCTACGCCTAATTCAAAACTATAAGGCGTATAAAGAGCAGAAATGCGGCGGATACCTTGGGGTCCAAAACGAGTACCAGGGCGATAAGTAGTACCCGAATCGTGAGGTACGCCAACGACAGCAACATCAAATTCGCCAACCCTGCGGACATCTTCAATGTAAGGCGCTTTTAAAAAAGTATTAATTCCCGCATAGTGAGGTAATTCGCCGCGAGAAAAAGTTGGAATAGAGCGATCGCCTATACTTTCTGCCCCTTCTAAGCCAAATTCTAAACCCTTAGATACTTCTTGCTGCCAACCGGTTAAAGGTAGTTTTCTTTCGCTCTCCAAAGCTCTTTCCGCCTCGCTGGGCGACTGCTGGGGATGAGATTCTAAACTTTCTTCTAACGGGCGATCGCGATCGGTCATTTTAATTGCTCCCTGGTATAAAACTGCATTCTGGCAACAAAAAACCCAGGAGTCAATAACAGTTGCGTAACTGTTACCGTTCTCCCGGGCTTTTCCCCCGCCGTGTAACTAATATTTACAAAAAATATTAGTCGCTTCTCTCGGACCTGCCATCTAAGTTTTCTGCAAAATGCGAAAAGTTAAACCGGAACCCTAGAAGCCAATTAAGTTTTTGCTTTAGCCAATAATCTAAAATTATTATTAATTGATAGTAATATCAATATTTACTTGATAGAAAAGTATCTATAAATACAAAATGTCAACTATTGAATCTAAAAGTTATAACTCCCTAACTTACTCGCCGAAAACGATCGCCAGAGCCAAGCAGAGTTTGTTTTGTTCGCCTTTCAAAGCAAAGTTGTTAGCAAAGATGCGTTATGAGAGCGTACCAATTAAGGCAATTTCTGCCTTAACTGGGGTAGAAAATGGTTACACGCGCCGCGCTTTATCCGAATTAGCCGCAGAAAATGCTTTAGGATGGTTAATTCAAGTTGGTATACTCCGCCGCGAAGTAGATGGACAAGGGATTACTGATAGTTTTCGCCTGACACCATTAGGCAACCAGCTAATCGAGCAATATGCAGGTGTTGACTGGCAGCCATCCTTAAAAGAAGTCTTTTATAATGCTCTGAACAAGTATTTGAGATTACCTTTTTAAAAATTGGTGTTATTTAGTAGTTAAAACGAAGCAGGAACAGGGAAGAATAAAATAGACGGCATATTTTAATTTTTATTCTTTAGATCGCGGATATCTGCTTATGAAATCCTTAATGGTAGTGGGAACAACTTCCCACGCGGGAAAATCACTGATAACTACCGCTATATGTCGGATAATGTCTCGTCGTGGGTGGCGGGTAGCACCTTTTAAAGGGCAAAACATGGCTTTAAATGCTTATGTGACTGCAAGTGGTGGGGAAATTGGTCACGCTCAAGCAGTGCAAGCTTGGGCTGCCGGGACGCATCCAACGGTAGAAATGAACCCGATTTTACTTAAACCCCAAGGCGATATGACTTCTCAAGTCATCCTTAAAGGTAAAGCCGTAGGTAAGGTAGGAGCAGCCGATTATTACCAGCAGTATTTTGACATCGGTTGGCAAGCAATTCAGGAATCTTTGCAGCAGTTGAGTACGGAATTTGACTTGATTGTTTGTGAAGGAGCGGGAAGCCCGGCAGAAATCAACCTCAAACACCGCGATTTAACTAATATGCGGGTGGCAAAACACCTTAACGCGCCAACGCTACTTGTTGTAGATATCGAGCGCGGTGGCTCTTTTGCTCATGTAGTAGGAACTTTAGCTTTACTAGAACCAGAAGAACGCGTTTTAATTCGCGGGATAATTATTAATAAATTCCGGGGAATGCGCTCGATTTTACAGCCAGGAATTGAATGGTTAGAAAACTATACGGGTATTCCTGTAATTGGGGTAATTCCCTTTTTAGAACAAGTATTTCCCGCCGAAGACTCGTTAGATTTATTCGAGCGCAAAACCTCTCATTCGCAAGGGGATCTCAATATTAGCGTTCTGCGTTTGCCGCGAATTGCGAATTTTACCGACTTCGATCCGCTAGAATCCGAGCCTACAGTGTCTTTAAAGTATCTTCATCCCAAACAAGAGTTGGGGCATCCTGATGCGGTAATTATTCCTGGAACTAAAACAACTATAGCTGACTTGTTGGTGTTGCAAAAAACTGGCATGGCAGAGGCAATTAAAAATTATGCGACTTCGGGAGGTACAGTACTAGGGATTTGCGGCGGTTATCAAATGATGGGGCAGTACTTAACCGATCCCGATCGCCTAGAAAGCGAATATAGCAAATGCGAGGGGTTGGGATTGTTGCCGATCCGAACGATGATTACCGATTACAAAATTGCCAAACAAAGACAAGTAACTTCAAACTTTCCGCAAACAGGCTTACCCGTATCTGGGTACGAAATTCATCAAGGGCGATCGCGTTTAATTGAACCGGAGGCTATGGCAAGCAATTACAAACCCTTGTTTGACGATTCTCATCTCGGTTTAGTAGATAAAGATCAATTAGTTTGGGGTAGTTATTTGCACGGTTTGTTTGATAATGGAGCGTGGCGGCGGGCTTGGTTAAATCGACTCCGGCAGCAACGAGGGTTGAAGTCTTTACCTACAGGCATTCCCAACTACCGAGAGCAACGCGAAAGTATGTTAGATGCGTTAGCAACGACTATTGAAGGACATTTGAACTTAAATGATATTTTGAAGTAAACACCAATGGTTTTAGTGCATTTTTTACCTGACAATATTACCACCGAGGCAGAAGTTGGCGAATTAATTTTAGATGTTGCCGCGCGCTGTGGGATAACTATTCCAACCGGCTGCTTGATGGGTACTTGTCATGCTTGCGAGGTAGAAATAGATGAGGGGAATGCAATTCGCGCGTGTATTACTGGCGTACCGAGTGGGCGATCGCATTTGACAATTAATCTATACAGCGATCCAACGTGGTAGGGGGCGCAATGCGCCCCTACAATGGCTTGGCAACAATTTACTTATTTGGTTGAGGAGTCATCCGCAAATAAGGCTTAATTTCTTCGTAGCCTTTGGGAAACTTCTCTTTCAACACTTCTGGATCTTTTAATGATGGTACGATTACGCAGTCGCCGCCATCTTCCCAGTTAGCGGGAGTTGCTACGCTATAGTTGTCTGTAAGTTGCAAGGAATCGATTACCCGCAAAATTTCCGCAAAGTTGCGTCCGGTACTAGCCGGGTAGGTAAGAGTCAAGCGTAGTTTTTTCTGAGGGTCGATAATAAATACCGAGCGCACGGTTAAAGTATTGTTAGCGTTGGGGTGAATCATGTCGTACAAGTCGGAAACTTGGCGATCGGGATCGGCTAAAATTGGGAAGTTTAGTTTAGTCCCTTGGGTTTCCTCAATATCTCCTACCCAGCCATTGTGAGATTCAACATCGTCAACGCTTAAAGCTAATGCTTTGACATTGCGCTTATCAAGTTCTGGCTTGAGATAGGCGACTTGTCCAAGTTCTGTCGTACAAACTGGGGTAAAATCCGCCGGGTGAGAAAATAGTACTACCCAGCTATCGCCCGCCCATTCGTAAAAATCAATATCGCCGTGCGTGGAAGCTTGTTTAAAGTTAGGGACGGTATCGCCTAATCTTAACGCCATGAATTGTTACCTCTGCTCAAAAGTTCTGTTGTTTACTTTAGCGATTGTGACATAAAAGCCCGGTTTTCCGGTCGGATTGTAGATGATTTCATAAAATTTTAATAAGCAGGTGCAGCCAGACACGAAATAGTTACACCTAATATCGAACCGACAATCACTTGAAAAGGTGTATGCCCAAGTAATTCCTTTAAACGGTCTTCATTAAATTCGTGGTCTTTGCTAAATAGTTCATCAATCATTTGATTGAGAATCCGCGCTTGCTTCCCCGCCGCTTGACGCACTCCTGCCGCATCGTACATAACAATAACAGCAAAAATAGTTGCGATCGCAAATTCTGGACTTCCCCATCCAGCCGTTTGTCCGACACCTGTAGCTAAAGAAGTAACGAGCGCCGAATGAGCGCTAGGCATTCCCCCCGTAGTGACTAAGACGCGGACGTTAAACTTGCGATTTTTAGCTAAGTCAATAATCAACTTTGAAGCTTGAGCCAAAAGACAAGTTATGACAGCAATGTACAATACGCTGTTATTTAAAATGTCGCCAAAGTCCTGCATGGTGTTTTAAATAAATTTAGTGAGTGCGGCTAGTGATATAGTGAGCGAGTTCTTTTAAGGGTGTGGCTTTGTCTCCAAATGGCTCTAATTGAGCTATAGCAGCAGCTATTAGCTGTTGCGCTTGATTGTGTGATTCTTCTATACCCCACAAGCTAGGATAAGTTACTTTTTGCGCTTGTAAATCTTTTCCGGCGGTTTTGCCTAATTGTTCTTGGGTAGCAGTAATATCCAAAATGTCGTCAATAATTTGAAAAGCTAGACCGATATTTTGCGAGAAGCGAGATAGCCTTTGCAAATCTTCTCCTTGCATCCCTGCCAAAATTCCCCCACAAACAACACTTGCTTCTAGCAATGCGGCGGTTTTGTGGTTGTGAATAAAATTCAAGGTTTCCAAAGAAACATCAGACTTGCCTTCTGATTCTAAATCGACTACCTGACCTCCCACTAACCCCGCCGCACCTACCGCCTTTCCTAGTCGTGCTATTACCTGCAAAACTCTTTCGGCGGGTACGTTTAGAGTATTAACAGCAACAAATTCAAAAGCGTAAGCTAGTAGCCCATCCCCTGCCAAAATTGCAATATCTTCGCCGTAAACTTTGTGATTAGTCAACTTACCCCGGCGATAGTCGTCATTATCCATCGCTGGCAAGTCATCGTGAATCAACGACATGGTATGAATCATCTCTAAAGCGCAAGCTGTAGGCATGGCTGCTTCTAGCGTACCGCCAGCCATTTCACTTGTAGCAAGGCAAAGAATCGGACGCAACCGCTTTCCCCCCGCCAGCAAAGAGTAACGCATTGCCTCATAGATTTTTTCTGGGTAGACAACAGCAATTGCCTGGTCTAAGGCTGCTTCTACAAGGCTTTGATGCTCTTGCAGATAAGCTGATAAATTAAACTGGGTATGTTGTTTTGAAGTCATTTGCAGATTATCCGTTGCTACCATCGGTGGACTCCTCAAGCTGCTGTTACATCCGTAATAATTCTACGGGGCTTTGGGGAATATAATTTAGGAAATTTTTAGGTATTGGCAATAGCTTAGTACAGTATTTTCTAGCAATATTGCTCTAGTCATCGGGCCAATACCGCCGGGAACAGGGGTAAGGTAAGAAGCGACTTGTTGCACGGACGCAAAATCTACATCCCCAACTAAACGGCTTTTACCTGTGGTTGTATCGGTAATGCTATTGATGCCTACATCCACAACTACCGCTCCCGGTTTTACCATTGAACGTGTAATTAAACCCGCGCGACCTACGGCGGGGATGAGGATATCAGCTTGCTTAGTAATAGATTTTAGGTCATCGGACTTAGAATGGGCGATCGTGACGGTTGCATCTGCTTCTAATAGCATCAACGCTAAAGGCTTGCCCACTAAAATACTTCTACCAACAACAACGGCTTTTTTGCCTTTAATTTCGATATTATATTCCTGCAACAAGCGCATTACTCCCTTGGGGGTACAACTGCGTAAACCGGGTTCTCCTCTTAGCAATCGTCCCAAGTTAAGCGGGTGCAGTCCATCAACATCTTTGTGCGGCTCTATTTGGTGTAATAATCCCACCGCATCTAAGGGTTCTGGTAAGGGTAATTGGACTAAAACTCCATCTACCCGTTCATCTTGATTTAAAGCTTGAATTACTTGTTCTAATTCTCGTTGGCTAGTAGTAGCAGGGAAATGCCGACCAAAAGACGCGATTCCAACTTTTTCGCAGTCGCGCTCTTTATTTCGCACGTAGGCAGCGCTGGCGGGGTTATCACCGACCATAATTACCGCTAAACCAGGGGTACGTCCTCCTTGCGGTGTCAAAGCTTTAATGCGCTCTAGTAGCTGCGCTTGCATTTTTTGGGCTAACGCTTTGCCATCTAGTAAGTTAGCTATTGTATTCATTAAGATTACCCGAAGATTTTTAGAGAAAACTATTTAATGAATTAGCATTTTTTTAACTGCCGCACAAAGTTTTGGCGTTTATCTTCATTTTTAAGTAGAAGCAACCGTTAAAAATATATTTATCTATACTTTAGTTGTTGTCAGTAAATGCTTAAGGGTGTAGTTTTAATC
>JAPJOW010000136.1 GCA_030826005.1 Aliterella sp. RAGGC_92 | reverse complement strand
GAAGCTGTAGCCGCCGATTTGATGCGTAGCGCTTTTGGACAACCAGGAGCGTTATTTATTAGCTTGCTCATTGCGATCGCAACTTTGGGCGCAACTAATGCCAATATTTTTACTGGCGCTCGGACTAACTACGCTTTGGGGCAAGATTTTCGCTTATTTTCCTTTTTGGGACACTGGCAAGAACGCGCCAATACGCCCAAAAATGCTCTACTGGTACAAGGTGCGATTACTTTAGCTTTGGTATTGCTTGGTAGTTTTACCCGCCAAGGCTTTACGACAATGGTTGATTACACCGCCCCGGTGTTTTGGTTCTTTTTTCTTTTGAGCGGCGTATCGCTATTAATTTTACGCTTTAAAGAACCTCAAACCCCCCGCCCTTTCCGCGTTCCTTTTTATCCGCTTACGCCAATTTTGTTTTGCCTAATCTGCGGTTACTTGCTCTATTCTAGCCTTGTTTATACGGGTATTGGGGCGGCTTTTGGCGTTGCTGTTGTCGTCGCTGGCGTGCCGTTACTATGGCTGTCTTCTTATCGGCATTAATCAAAAATAGGAGAAAAATTATGCAGTTACGATTTTTATTAGTAGCGATCGCTTTTAGTAGCTTAATAAGTGCGGGCTGTACCCAACAGCGCGATTTTGACGCTCAAGCTCAACAAAGCCCAACTACAATTGAAACCCCCGCTTCCACCCCTGTTGAAGCTCCCGAACGCGAACCGGATGTTCCTTACGTGCCGACACCGAATGAAGTTGTAACTCAGATGTTAGAAATAGCTAAGGTGAAAAAAGGCGATGTTCTCTACGATCTTGGTAGTGGTGACGGGCGAATTGTGATTGCGGCGGCACAAAAATACGGTACGCGGGGAGTTGGTATAGATATCAACCCGGAACGGATTAGCGAGGCTAATGCTAATGCTAAAGCTGCAAAAGTAACCGATCGCGTTCAGTTTCGCCAGCAAGACTTATTTAAGACTGATTTGAGCGAGGCTACGGTAGTTACGCTTTACTTGCTGCCAGATATTAATGTTAAGTTGCGTCCTCAACTATTTAGGCAACTCAAACCCGGTACGCGCATTGTCTCCCACGATTTTGATATGGGTGAATGGAAGCCAGAGCGGGTTGTACAAGTTCAAGGCCCGACTCGTCAACATACTGTTTATTACTGGGTTGTACCGGAGACTGTACCTGCTAACTTGAAGTAGATATATAGGGGATAGACAAAATATATTTACCCCCCATATATAGCTACAGCCTAGCCCGCCTAGGGCTAAAACCCTAGGCTAATAGCTAAAGTCGGCTTAAGCCGACTGAAGAAAAAATTTATACTTAAGCTAGAGGTGTATTAACCGTAGGGGCGGCATTATCTCTACCTAACTTGTACTTCGTCTGCATAACTAGCTTTACGGACAAACTGAAACGCTCCCGCTACCGAACCCCAGATATGTTCGTCGGTTTCTACATCTCGACCCCGATCTAAACTGATAAATTTGTCAGGGTCGATTTCAAATTCGCTATCTAAATAAGTTTTTTTATCTTTGCGGAAGACAATGCAACCTTTCCCTGGTTCGACAACGCCTTTAAAAGCGCTACCCGTCCAATCTACAAGCATATTGCAGCCGGGGAGTTTTTCTAAATGCGCCGCCGTCAAAGCATTGAGACGTTCTTTTTGCCGCGCCGCACCGTAAAATTGCTTTTCTTCCTTGACGCTATAGTTTTCAATGGCGATGCGATCGCCTGTTACGACAAGTTTCAGCACTCGGACTCGATAGGGAGTGTTGAGCGTAAAGTCATAAGCTTGCTCGATATAAAAACTCACTCCCGACAGCAATTCTAAGGGCAAAGGACGCATACAAACGCGAATGTGAGCAAAAAATGGTGGGTTATCAAAAGCTTGTTGCTGGTTGCTAAAATCGGCTGCCATCCACCGGGCTAAAGTTGTGATATCTGTAGAATGAGTCATTTAATTGAAAATGTACTTAAATCTAATATTTTGTATTTTAAAGCTTGAGGTTAACCGTTTTTGCGGATAATTTTTTGCTTTTGTGCGTCATTATATTTAGGCAATATACTCATTCAACTACTACTCATGCACTCAAGCTCTCAGCTATCCAAACAAAATTTTAGTCAAAGCTTGGTGCTAAAACTCTTAATTAGCGCTACTTTTTGGCTACTATATAGTACAAATGCGATCGCCGCCCCAAAAACTCCCCCGGCGGAATTTCCCGTTAATCCCTTAGAAATCAAAACCCCCGATCCCCTCCTTCCTTCTCCTACGCCTACTCCAGCAGAACAAAAAAACTTATCGGTGGCGCTAGATGAATTAAATAATCAAGCTCAAGCTAAATTGAGTGCAGGGGACAAGTTAGGAGCGTTTGAGACTTGGAATCGAGAATTGAGATTGCGGCGGGTGTTGGGTTTTTTAGCTGAAACTCAAGCCTTAGGGCGCGTAGGTGCGATCGCCTGGACGGAAAACGAACGCTATCAAGTGCAGGTAATTACCCAGCGCTTAGAGGCAATTGGGCAGCAGGTAAAGTCTAGTAATGATTTACAGTTATTAACGGCTTTGGCTTCAGCTTTCGAGCAAGTGCGCGTACCCAAGTCAGCGTTAGCTGTTTATACGCAAATTTTAGCCATTCAACAGCAACAAAATAGTGCCGCCGCCGAAGAAACTCTCCAAACTATAGCCGAATTACATTTAAGTTGGTTCGATTATCCCCAAGCAATAGCTAGTTACAATCAATTGTTAAACTTAGCAAAAGCAAAAAGCGATCGCCCAGGAGAATTAGCTTATTTGCAACAGTTAGCTTACATCTACGACAAATCGAAGCAACGCCAGCAAGCGATAGATATAAAACAGCAATTAATCGCAATTTACCAGCAAGAAAGCCAGCTTGCAGCAATTCCAGCTTTGCATTTAGCGATCGATACAGATTACGAGGTGTTAGGACAATTAGAACAAGCTTTTACCAGTTATCAACAAGCTTATAGTTCAGCTTGGGCATTACAGCAGTTTTTTCAAGCCGGGGATGCGCTGAGAAAATTAGTAGCTTTGTATCGCTCCCAAGACCAAATTGACGAAGCTTTACAAACAAGTCAAATTCTTTTGCAAGCTGACGAGCAAGCTGTGAATGTTTACGGAATGATGAATACTTACGATCAGATCGGGCAAATTAATCTTAAGCGGGGTAACTATTCTGAAGCTTTGAAGGCGTTTCAAAATGGTTTGGAGTTAGCCCAACAGTTGCAATACCAAGAAGATTATTTTAGCCAACAGATTGCTCTAGTAGATAAACAAATTTCTAAATAGGATAGGTACAGTTTATCTGGGCGCTTGCTGAATAAATTTATCTGCAAAAAACTCAAAAGTTTGCTGAGTATGAATTATTTAGACAAATTTGCGCCGTATAGCTTTGCGCCTTTAAAAACTGCACCTGCTACAACTGCGCCATCCATATCTGCGTTGTAGAGCTTGGCGCTGCTAAAATTAACTCCTGTGAGATTTGCTTCATTAAAACTCGCATCGGAAGCAAAAGCGTTTGACATAGTTGCTTGCTTCAAATTAGCGCCTGTCAAATCTGCACCCTCTAAATTAGTATTTGTTAAGTTGGCTTTCTCCAAATCTGCGTCTCTTAAGTCTGCCCCAATTAAATGTACGCTACTTAAATCTGCTCCTTTGAGGTCGCATTTTTGGCATTGGTTAGTTTCTAACAACTGCTTAACATGAGCGGGATTTTCTGCTTTGGCTGGAGCTACTAAACATATTGCACTAATTATTGCAGTAGTAGCTGTGACTAACAGTTTCATCATTTTCCCTCAAAAATTATCTAGGTTTGTGTAACCTTATATTTATAGGATGACGCTGTTAATAAGTTTTTACATCTTACAATTGACAGAACTAAAAAAAGTATTTTTCATCAAATCAGCCTTAAGTAGTAAGACTTTGCCTGCCTTTAGGTAGTTTTAATTAGCTAAATAAAAAAAGCCTGTAAATTTACAGGCTGCAAGCATAATTTTTTGTTTCCCTAGTCCCCCAAAATTGGGGGAAGTGGAACTTAAGTTCCCCCAAAGCAACAGGGATTTAGGAAGCGATCTCAGTCAATGCACGAAATCTTCGGAGTTTAAGTCCCCCAGAGTTGGGGGATTTAGGGGGCTTTCTTGGATTCAATGCACGCAGTCTAATTAAGAACAGTAAAAGGCAAAAGTAATTAGTTGCTTGCACTTGACAAGAAATTTGTTAAAGCCTTGTCGCTACCATTACGACCAACAGCAACAACTTCTATCATGTCATCGGCTGCTTTACCACTACCATCATTAATCACACCTGTAGAATCGCCTTGGTGTCCGTTTGTAACCCATAATTGGGGGTGATCGAAAGGTGCTTTTTGATAGCGGACGCGATCGTCGGTAAGGGATTTTAAGAAAGCTACTAACGCTTCTTTTGCTTGTTCTACTTCTTCAGGAGTTTTACCTAAAATTAGCGTAGATAAAGGTCTTATTTCCCCATCTCGACTAGGTATCGGTTGAAAATCGCCGCCGCGAGCGTAAAAATCAACAACTTGGCGCAGCGTAGATTGTCCCCCATTGTGAAAATAAGGAGCAGTTAATTCTATATTCCGCAATCCAGGAGTTTTAAAAGCTCCATCTACTCCCAAGATATCTTTGGAATTGATGGGCGGATTGAGCGTTGGGTCGCTAAAACGTCCCTGGAAGGCTAACCTTGCGGTTGATAGCGGATTGCCAAACGGATCGACATCCCCTACTCCTAAGTCGTCCCAGGTAGGTCTAACGCCAATATTGTTGAAACCGCGATCGATAATATTTCCCTCTCGTCGTCTTAAGGGATTTTTTGAGACTTTGCTTACCGAAGCATCCGTAAATTCTGGGCCGCTATGGCAGTTAATACATCTACCACCGCCATTTTTCTCATCTTGTCCCAGAAAAATCTCTAAACCTTTTTGCTGCTCGGCGGTTAAAGCGCTATAATCCCCAGCTTGGAAGCGATCGAAGGGTGTATCGTCCGAAACTAAAGTTGCTTCGTACAACTGCACTGCTAACCCAAAAAATAATGGGAAGTTGTATTCCATCAACGTATACTCATTAGTTAATAAGTTACGATCGGGCTTTTTGACTACAGTCCTTACACCATTTTCACCAATTTGAATCATGCGATTGGACTTCCACCATTGAGATTGGAAGGCTTGCTCGATTAATTTTTCGTAGCTATCAGTTTTTAGTCCTAACTCCGGTACTCTACTTTCTGTTCCCAAAACGCTATCTTCTGGGTGGACGATTTGTTTACCTAAAGGTCTTAATGGTAAAAGTTTTTTACCAAGCTTTCTCGGTAACTTTTTGCCTTTGGCATTATCTTTAGATTTTTTGTCTATATCGCCAAATTTATCGCCAATTTCTGTAAACGTGCGTCCGTCGGCGGAGGACTCAAAAGAGCTTAATGGCGGCCCTAGTGCTTGGGATGCTAGAGAAGCATTATTGAGGCTGATTTTAACTTCTGTTAGTTTACTCGGATTATCTGCTTTGTAAAGCTTGGCATTAACATCTTTAGCGCCAAATTCATTAATACCATTAAAATCATTGGGGGCGCGTCCATCCCAAAAGTTGCGAAAGTTAAAAATTGCATTAATTACCGTTGGCGTGTTGCGCGATTGCACTCGACGAATATTCGTACCGCCAATATTAAACACTTCATCAGGTTTATAGTTTACTTGATCTTGAGAGCTACCAGGTACTATGTCCACAAATTCGGCGTTTGCGACTCCTTGAGACGAAGTAATGTCGTTGGTATCGCTCAGGACTGTTGAATTTCGATTATTTGGGTCTGCTAATTTGTGGAAAGGATAATCGCCGGGTTGTAAAGTGTAATTCCATCCACCCAAGTCTAAGCGCCGATCTGCATTGCTAGTTCCATCCGTGTTTACCCTCAATAAGCCAGGGTTAAGCTGATTTTTAATTCTGTTATCTGCTCCAGCATGAAAGTGACAACTAGCGCAAGATTGAATCCCGTCACTACCAACTTGCATATCCCAAAATAGCGCTTTACCTAAAGCGATCGCTGGTGTTTTATTTACAACCCCAGTCTTCTTATCTGCAACTAGAAATTGATTGAGATTGCTTGGTTCGGGAATTGGTATATTTTTTAACGAACCAACCGTCAATAACGATGATGGCGGTGTTATTTGTGCGGATACTGTATGTCCTGCTAAAACTGTAATTGCTACAACGGTAACTATAGTCAAGCTTTTTTTAAGTTGACTTGACAACCCTCCTAGCAATTTAATCGGACTTACCAACATATTGATTGCCAAGGCTTTTAGGTTTTTTAATAGAGTCATTTTAAGTAACTCCCTGCCTAAAATTTACTAAACTAATTACGAGCATTTTGAGTACAAGCTAAATCCTGGTGTTCATTATGAAATCAATTTGTGTTGAAAATTGTCTATCTTGAGGTAGAAGCGCAAAAGCTGGTTTGTTGCAGTTTACACCTCGATCGGCGTGTTTGCCTCGTTCTATTTGATTTTTTATCAGAGTATCTCTTTACACTTGATTGATTTTTTTTAACTCAACTATAAATTATTCAATAAAACTTTACTTAGCACTCGTGTGAGAATAAAGATAGTTGCTAAGGAGACGATTATGGTAGCGCTCGCTGATAAAGACCAAAAGCGGTTAACCATACAAACTGCCGAAATTGCCCCCGATACGACAGCGATTCGCTCCTTAGACTGGGATCGCGATCGCTTTGACATCGAATTCGGCTTGCAAAATGGCACTACATATAACTCTTTTATAATTAGAGGTGAAAAAACAGCTTTAGTCGATACTTCCCATGAAAAGTTCCGCAAGCTTTATTTAGAGACTTTGACTGGACTTATCGAGCCAACAGAGATTAATTACATAGTTATCAGTCATACTGAGCCAGATCATAGCGGACTTGTTAAAGATATTTTGCAATTAAACCCTGAAGCTATAGTAGTAGGCTCAAAAGTAGCATTGCAGTTCCTTGAAGATATGGTGCATCAGCCATTCAAGCGGCAAATTGTCAAAAATGGCGATCGCTTAGATTTAGGAAACGGTCACGAATTAGAATTTGTCAGCGCTCCTAACTTACACTGGCCCGATACCATGTTTAGTTATGACAGCAAAACCCAGATTCTCTATACGTGCGATGCTTTCGGCTTGCACTACTGCGATGAATATACCTTTGACGAAGATTTAGGCGCAATTGAAGCAGATTTTCGTTTTTATTATGATTGCTTAATGGCCCCTAACGCTCGTTCGGTACTGTCTGCAATGAAGCGGATGGACGAATTAGGCACTATTTCCACTGTGGCGACAGGTCACGGCCCGTTGTTGCAGCACCACGTAGAGGAATTAACCAAGCGTTACCGTACTTGGAGTCAAACCAAAGCCAAGGCAGAAACTACTGTTGCCGTATTTTACATTTCTGACTATGGTTATAGCGATCGCCTTTCTCAAGCTATAGCTAGTGGAATTACCAAAACTGGCGTAGCAGTAGAAATGGTAGATTTGCGATCGGCAGATTTTCAAGAAGTGCAAGAACTTGTCAGTCGTAGTGCAGGAATTGTTTTAGGGATGCCATCAAGTTCGGCTACTAATGCTAGAACAGTTTTAAGTACAGTTTTAGCCGCCGCTAAAGGCAAGCAAGCGATTGGATTGTACGAGTCTGGCGGCGGCGATGACGAACCAATCGATCCGTTACTAAGTAAGTTTATTGATGTCGGGTTAACCGAAGCTTTTACAGCAATTCGCCTTAAAGAAACGCCGACAGAAAGTACCTACAAGCTTTGCGAAGAATCAGGTACAGACCTAGGACAATGGCTGACACGCGATCGCAGTATCAAAGAAATTAAAGCGATCGATACTAACTTAGAAAAAGCGCTAGGACGCATTAGTAGCGGGCTTTACATCATTACAGCCCAAAAAGGCGATGTGACTAGCGCCATGCTTGCCTCATGGGTAATGCAAGCAAGTTTTGAACCTTTGGGGCTAACAATTGCTGTTGCTAAAGATAGAGCCATTGAATCGTTGATGCAGGTAGGCGATCGCTTTGTTCTGAATGTCTTAGAAGAAGGCAACCACCTGCACTTGATGAAACATTTTCTCAAGCGTTTCCCCCCTGGTGCGGATCGTTTTGCTGGCATCAAAGTTCAAAGCGCCCAAAACGGTTCGCCAATTCTTACCGATGCTTTGGCTTACCTAGAATGCGAGGTTTCTACTCGTATGGAAGCAAGCGATCACTGGATAGTTTACAGCACCGTTCAAAATGGTCGCGTATCTAAACCTGACTCGCTTACTGCCGTTCACCATCGTAAGGTTGCAAACTACTACTAATTTAGGATGGTTTGCTCATATTTTCTTCTCTTTAGGGGTAGACGCATAAGTTTACCCCTATTTTTAGTTATAAATATGCAACTTTTTTTAGAGCTATCAAATTTGTCGTTAGTCAATCATTAGTATTTTAAATAGATAGACACTTGAGGTATAAGGTTAAGTAAAGTAAAGTAAGACCTATTAAGATTAGGTGGAGTAGCCGATAAATGCAAGACTCATACAATAACCCGTCAAGTAATTGGTATAGTTGGTTCAACAAAAGTCGGATCGTCCGCGCTCTGGAAACGATTCAAGATTTGATTGTAGTCTCTCTCTGCATAGGTCTATTTAGCGTTATGGTTATCCAATTACGAGCAATGTTTATCTCGTTGTTGCCACCATTAAACTTTAAAGCTGTAACCTCAGATATCTTGTTTTTACTGATTTTGGTTGAATTGTTTCGTTTATTGATTATTTACTTGCAAGAGCAACGAGTTTCGATTGGGGTAGCTGTAGAAGTATCAATAGTCTCTGCCTTACGAGAAGTAATTGTTAGAGGCGTATTAGAAACACCTTGGAGTCAAATTTTAGCAACCTGTGCGTTTTTGCTCGTGATGGGCGCGTTACTGGTAGTGCGAGTTTGGATACCGCCTACATTTAGCGGAATTGACCCGGAACGTCGATATAAAAACAAACCTCAAACTTTTGAGCTTGCAAATTCCCACCACGTAGAGCATTAGGCATTGCTGAATTTAGATACGATCGCCCTTTCCAATAACCCATCCTTGTCTTTGTCACCTTGTCCCCTTGTCTACTTCTCTTTCATCTAACTACCTAAAACTATGCCAGATGCCAAAAAACGGGATGTCCAAGTATTGCCAATCGCCGCCGATACAACCGTATTGCGATCGCGCAGTTGGACTCGTCTGCGCTTTGAAATTGAATACGCTCTAGCTAGAGGTACGACGGCTAACTCCTATCTGATTCGCGGCGATAAACTAGCGCTTATCGATCCCCCAGGAGAAACGTTTACCCAAATCTACCTCGCCGCCTTACAACAGCGCTTCGATCTAGAACTAATAGATTACGTTATTTTAGGTCACGTCAATCCCAACCGCGCTGTCACGCTTAAAGCTTTATTAAAAGTAGCTCCGCAAATAACTTTTGTCACCTCTAACCCTGGGGCGATTAATTTACGCGCGGCGTTACCAGATAGTGACTTAAAGATTGTAGTGGTTAAGGGAGAGGAAACCTTAGATTTAGGCAAAGGGCATCATTTGCAATTTATCCCTACTCCTAACCCCCGATTTCCTGACGAACTTTGTACCTACGACAAGCAAACCGAAATTCTCTATACAGATAAGTTGTTCGGCGCTCATTTTTGTGGCGATCAAGTATTTGATGAAGGGTGGGAAGTATTTAATGAAGACAGGCGCTACTACTTTGACTGTCTGATGGCCCCTAATGCTCGTCAAGTAGAAACAGCTTTAGATAAATTAGCCTCTTTCCCCGTTAGACTTTATGCCACAGGTCACGGCCCGTTAGTACGTTATGCCTTATTGGAACTAACCCAGGCTTATCGCACGTGGAGTCAAAAACAAACAGATCGAGATACAACCGTAGCTTTGCTATATGCTTCAGCTTATGGCAACACGGCAACTCTAGCTCAAGCGATCGCGCGGGGAATTACAAAAGCTGGTGTCGGTGTAGAAGCAATCAATTGTGAAGTAGCTGAACCTGCGGAAATTCAAGCGGCGGTGGAAAAAGCCGCCGGATTTATCATCGGTTCGCCGACTTTAGGCGGTCACGTGCCTACACCCGTACAAACGGCTTTAGGTATAGTATTATCTACGGCTACTAATAGTAAATTAGCTGGGGTATTTGGCTCTTTTGGTTGGAGTGGGGAAGCAATAGATTTACTTGAAAGCAAACTCCGCGATGCAGGCTATCGCTTTGGTTTTGAAACTTTGCGCGTTAAGTTTAAACCCAACGATGTTACGCTCAAACTCTGCGAAGAAGCGGGAACAGATTTTGCTCAAGCACTGAAAAAAGCAAAAAAAGTGCGATCGCCAAGACAAATTGCTACTACTGTAGAACAGGCGGTAGGTCGTCTAGTTGGTTCTTTATGTGTCGTCACGTCCAAGCAAGACGATGTATCTAGTGCTATGTTAGCTTCTTGGGTTGCTCAAGCTACTTTCAACCCTCCGGGTTTAACGGTTGCTGTCGCTAAAGATCGCGCGATTGAGTCGCTGATGTATCCAGGAAGTAATTTTGTTTTAAATATTTTAGGTGAAGGCAAGCATCTAGGTTTAATGAAACATTTTCTCAAACCTTTTGCCCCTGGGGAAGATAGATTTACGGGAATTAGTACGGAAACCGCGAGTAATGGTTCTCCTATATTGAGCGATGCTCTTGCTTATGTAGAATGTTCTGTCGATAACCGGATGGAAGCAGGCGATCATTGGTTAGTCTACGCTGTTGTTAGTAATGGTAAATTGCTTCAAAGCGATACTATTACCGCCGTACATCATCGCAAGTCAGGAACTCATTATTAACAATTAATTTGTGTGGTAATTATGGATAAGAGCGATCGCCCGCCTTGTACTCAAGTACAAGGCTAATAGCTTAAGTCCATTAAAATGGACTGAAATATCTGCGTTTTGAGTTTTTAATCATTTATTAGACTTGAGTTATTGCCAAGTGGGCTTCAACCCTAGGCGAGTTAGGTCTTGATCCTAAACGTATTGTAATTTTGACCATCATTATTTAGTCGGCTTGAGCCGACTTGAGCTATTAGCCTGGGGTTTCAACCCTAGGCGGGCTAGGCTTGAGCTATAAGACTTGCGGATTTCAACCCTCAACAGGTTTACTCCTGCTAAAA
>JAPJOW010000135.1 GCA_030826005.1 Aliterella sp. RAGGC_92 | reverse complement strand
GGTTCTTCTTGAAAAGGATAGAGGTAGCGGTAAAACTCTAAATAATCTTCTTTAGTTAGGCTACTTGGAGACTCGCGCCAAGGTGCTTTTTGCCGGTTAATTACTTCGCCATCTAGCTTGATGGGTACGGGAAGAAAGTCGCAGTAAGTTTTTACTAACTGGCGGATACGAGCGGTTTCTGAGTATTCGCTTTCTTCTTCCTGCAACGTCAAGGTTATCGTTGTACCACGCCCGGTGCGGGATGATTCCTCTAGCCTAAATTCTGGAGAACCGTCACAACTCCAATGAACGGCCTCCGCGCCTTCTTTATAAGAAAGGGTATCGATTTCGACTTTTTGCGCCACCATAAACGACGAATAAAAGCCGAGTCCAAAGTGTCCAATAATTGGTTGGTCGGATTTACCTTCGTACTTTTGGATAAATTCTTCGGCGCTTGAAAAAGCTACTTGGTTGATGTATTTTTTTACTTCGTCGGCGGTCATGCCGATGCCATTATCGGTTATAGATAGAGTTTTTTGCTCTTTGTCTACAGCTATAACAATTTCTGGTTCGCCAGCATCGCCGTTGTATTCTCCGGCGCGGGATACCATTTTTAGCTTTTCAATGGCATCTACGGCGTTAGAAACAAGCTCTCGTAAGAAAATCTCGTGGTCTGAGTAGAGAGATTTTTTGATGATGGGGAAAATATTTTCAGTATGGATACTGATTGTGCCTTGTTCCAGCATGGTTTTTAGATGCAGTGATTATTTAATTAAGATTTTAATGGGTTTGGTAGTTAGCGGTTCGATCCCCCCCAACCCCCCTTAAAAAGGGGGGAGAATATGGAGTTGTTCTACTTGATTGAGGGGCTGGGTGCAGGGAAGCTTAAAAGGTGGAGGCTTACCAAGCATAACTATTCAAACATTTTCGAGGGTACGATCGCTTTTTCAATTAGCTTGTTTTAGTTTCTTCGATCTTATATTTCCCCCCTTAAAAAGGGGGGATAGGGGGATCTCCGAGTTACAAACCATACCTTTTCGAGCCGTGCGATCGCTTTTTTATTTAACTAATTTAGCTGCTTTAGGCAGGCTAACAGGAAGCTTACGACTAAAGGTTAAACCACTGTCGGCATAATCTACAAAAATTGTATCGCCCTCAGTAAAAGTATTTTCCAGTAGCTTTGTAGCTAAAGGGTTTTCGATTTGTTTTTGAATTGCCCTTTTTAAAGGACGAGCGCCATAAACCGGGTCATAACCTGCTTCGGCTAAAAAGTCTAGGGCGGGGGAAGATAATTCTAGGCTGATTTTTTGGTCGGCTAATAGATTCATCACGCGCTTGATTTGGATAGCGACAATTTGCCGTAATTCGCTGCGTTTGAGGGTATGGAACAAAATAATATCATCCACGCGATTGAGAAATTCGGGGCGAAAATGCGATCGCAATGCTTCTAATACTTTAGTTTGCATTTTTTCGTATTTGCGATCGTCTCCGGCTACATCTAAGATGTGTTCGCTACCAATATTACTTGTCATCACAATTACGGCGTTGCGAAAATCTACCGTCCTTCCTTGAGAATCGGTAATTCTGCCATCATCTAACACTTGCAGCAAAATGTTAAATACATCGGGATGGGCTTTTTCTACTTCGTCTAACAACACCACCGAATAAGGACGACGGCGCACGGCTTCGGATAATTGTCCGCCTTCTTCGTAGCCTACATAGCCTGGAGGCGCACCAACTAAGCGCGATACTGAGTGTTTTTCCATGTATTCGGACATATCTAAACGCACTAAAGCATCGTCCGCATCAAATAAAAATTGTGCCAAAGCACGGGCTAATTCGGTTTTACCTACCCCTGTAGGACCCATAAATAGGAACGAGCCAATCGGACGACCGGGATCTTTCATCCCCGCACGAGCGCGGCGAATGGCGGCGGCAACAGCTTCTACGGCTTCGGTTTGACCAATTACTCGTTGGTGTAAGTGGCTTTCCAGTTGTAATAGTTTTTGGCGTTCGGATTCTAACAGGCGATTTACTGGTATTCCTGTCCATTTAGCGACTATTTCTGCAATATCTGATTCGGTTACTTCTTCACGCAGGAGGGTTGCTCCTTGGGTTTGAATTTCTAATAACTTCGCTTCTTTGGCTTCGCGTTCGTGCTGTACTGTTTCTAGTTGTCCGTATTTTAACTGTGCGGCTTTATTTAAGTCATAGGCGCGTTCGGCTTGCTCAATTTGAACTCTGAGGGAATCTTCTTCTTTTTTCAATGTGCTAATGGCATCTAAAATCTGTTTTTCGCCTTGCCATTGGTTGTTAAATTCCTGCTGTTTTTCGGCTAAACTGGCGATTTCTTGCTGAATTCGGTCTAAACGCTCCTTGGTAGTCGTGGCGCGTTTATCTTCTCCCGCTAAAGATAGTTTTTCCATTTCTAGCTGCATAATCCGCCGATCTATTGCTTCTAATTCTGAAGGCTTAGAAGTAATTTCCATTTTTAGCTGCGCGGCGGCTTCGTCTACAAGGTCAATGGCTTTATCGGGTAAAAAGCGATCGCTTATATAACGATTAGATAAGGTAGCGGCAGCGACTAGCGAGGAATCGGTAATTTTGACACTATGATGCACTTCGTAACGTTGTTTTAAACCGCGCAAAATAGAGATTGTGGTTTCTACGGTTGGCTCGTTCACGTACACTTGCTGAAAGCGTCTTTCTAGAGCGGCATCTTTTTCAATATACTTGCGGTACTCGTCTAAAGTTGTTGCGCCAATACAACGCAATTCTCCCCGCGCCAGCATGGGTTTAAGCAAGTTTCCCGCGTCCATTGTCCCTTGACTTGCTCCCGCCCCTACAACGGTGTGTAATTCGTCGATAAATAGCACAATTTGCCCGTTCGATCCGGTAACTTCTTTTAATACCGATCGCAAACGATCTTCAAATTCTCCGCGATATTTTGCCCCAGCAATCAAACTTCCCATATCTAGCGAAATTAATTGCCGATTTTTGAGGTTTTCGGGAACGTCCCCATTAATTATCCTTTGCGCTAATCCTTCAGCGATCGCAGTTTTACCTACTCCGGGTTCGCCGATGAGTACGGGATTATTTTTGCTGCGCCGGGATAATACTTGAATTACCCTTCTAATTTCTTCATCTCTACCAATTACGGGGTCAAGTTTGCCACTTTTTGCTTGTTCGGTTAAATCGCGTCCAAACTTCTCTAAAGCTTGGTAGCGCGATTCGGGGGTTTGATCGGTAACTTTTTGGCTACCTCGAACCGCTTGAATTGCCGCTTCTAATTTTGCCGTGTCAAGATTAAAAGTTTTGTACAAACGGCGACCGATGCGATCGTCTTGAGCAAAACCTAAAAGGATGTGTTCGATGGAGATAAACTCGTCTTCCATCTTCGCTCTAGCTGCCTCTGCGCGGTCGAGCAAGAGGTCTAAATTGCGCCCTAGGTATAGTTGTTCGCTTTTGCCAATTTTGGGCTGGCGCTGGGTAAATGCGTCTAGTTGTTGTTGAAAGCGGCTAAGTTCGATCCCGGCTTTATTTAAAATGCGATCGCCTAATTCGTTTGGTTCTAAAAGCGCCAATACTAGATGCTCTACATCTAGCTGTTGCTGTAAATAACTCCGGGCTATGTCTTGGGACTTAACAATTGCGTCCCATGCTTTGTCTGTGAACTTGTTAGGATCGGTAGGCTGCATTTTGAAATATTTTTAAGTTGGCGATAGAAATTTGTTTAAAAATTGCCTGTACATCAACAGTTTAATCTTTATTGTTTGTCAGCGATGCACGAGTATATCTGTACTATATCGATAACTCGCATTAAACTAAAAGTGTCTATCAAACGAGCAATTTTTGGCATCTAACCTTACGGTGAATTAAGTTTTTATGCTCCTTTCTCTTTTAATTGAAAACTTTGCTTTGATCGATCGGCTGAATCTTGAGTTTGGCGCGGGTTTAAATGTGCTGACGGGCGAGACGGGTGCGGGAAAATCAATTATTTTAGATGCGATCGATGCAGCTTTGGGGGGCAAAGTTTCTAGTCGTGCTATCCGTACAGGCTCAAATCGGGCAATGGTAGAAGCTACTTTTAAGTTAAACCGTCCTTTAGCTGCTTGGTTGGTAGAACAGGAAATTGAACTAATTGATGAAGAAACCCTTGTTTGCAGTCGAGAAATGAATGCAAGTAGTGGGAGTCTCCGCAGCCGCACGCGGGTAAATGGCGTATTAGTCAATCGTCAAGTTATGGCGCAACTGCGAAGTCTACTTGTAGAAATTACCGCCCAAGGGCAAACTGTACAAGTAGGACAGTCGGCGCAAGTTAGGCAATGGTTAGATTTGTATGGTGGCGAGGCGCATTTTAAAGAACGAGAAATTGTCGGAAAGCTGTTTGCAGAATATCAAGAAGCGAAGACAAACTTAGAAAGACGTCGCCAGGGCGATCGCCAGCGTTTGCAACAATTAGACTTACTCAATTATCAAGCACAAGAATTAGGAGCGGCAAATTTAAGCGATCCTGATGAATTTGAAGTTTTAGAACAAGAAAGCCAGCGTCTCAGTCATGTTGTAGAGTTGCAACAGTTAAGCTACAAGGTTTATCAAGCGGTATATCAAAACGATAACGATGGTTTGGCGGCGGCGGATTTGTTGGGAAATGCGGAAATAGTTTTAACCGATATGGTGCAATACGATTCGCAGTTGCAGCCATTGGTAGATGCGATCGCCGAAGCTTTGGCGACGGTAGGGGAAGTAGGTAGACAAATTCACGTTTATGGCGATGCGTTAGAAGCCGATCCGCAACGATTAGGGGAGGTGGAGGAGCGAGTTAGAGAATTAAAACAAATTTGCCGCAAATACGGACCCACCTTAGCAGAAGCGATCGCTTATTACGATCGCGTCCAAAAAGAATTAGCCGAAATCGACGGCGGCGAACAATCTATTGAAGCACTAGAACAACGCGAACAAGTTTGTTATACCAAGTTGATGCAAAGGATAGATAAATTAACGGCATTGCGTCAAACTACCGCCGCCCGAATGGAAGCAAAGCTATTAACCGAACTTAAGCCCTTAGCAATGGATAAGGTACAGTTTCAAGTTGCGATTGAACCAACTACAGTTTCGGCTATGGGAGGAGATCGCATTACATTTTTATTTAGCGCCAATCCTGGCGAACCTTTGCAACCGCTTACGGAAGTTGCTTCGGGGGGAGAAATGAGCCGCTTTTTATTAGCGTTAAAATCTTGCTTTTCTAGCTTAGATCCGGTGGGGACTTTGATTTTTGATGAAATTGATGTAGGGGTATCAGGAAAAGTAGCAAATGCGATCGCCGAAAAACTGCATCAATTAAGCGATCGCCAACAAGTATTATGCGTCACTCACCAGCCACTTGTGGCAGCAATGGCAGATAATCACTTCCGGGTGGATAAACTAGCCCTTGATGCTTCTATAGATGCGGATATTCGCACAGTAGTAAGGGTGAAAGCTTTAGATAACTTCTCTACTCGCCGGGAAGAATTAGCGACTTTAGCAAGCGGACAATCTCAAACAGAAGCGATCGCTTTTGCGGATTCCTTGCTAGTTCAAGCCGCCCACCTGCGCCAAGCAAAGTTAGTCAAATAAATCGCCGTAAAATTGCAGCCTTCCGTAGCCCATAAATTGCCCAGCCGTTTTTGCGCCTGCGGGGAAAGCTTTAACCCCAAATAAATAAACTCCCGACGAGAAGGGGTTTTGTAACGGACGCAAACCAACTGTAATTGTTTTTCCTGGAGTAACTGGCGGGTCAAATACTACAGTAACAGTCCGCGTTTTTTTATCTCTTGTTACTGCGCCTAAACTAATGTTTTCGCCTTTATCTCGGCGCGTCCCGACAAAGGCGCGGGTGTCTTCAAGTTTAAAACGAATATTATCTACACCCTCATGCTGATTGAAGGTAACTGTTTGCAAAGGTTCTCCAGCATTTTGCGGTAAGTTAATGGTGAAGTAGTAAGTGGCACCCCAAGCATTGATGTCTTTTATTGTCGTTGTAGCTTCTACTAAACGAGGTTGTTGGACAAAAGATACAGTTCCATCTCTTAATTGCACCCCTCGCGCAAGTTCTGGGACAATTAAATAAATACTCGCCATTGCTACCATTGTAGCTATATTTGTGCGGCGGATTAACATATAAAAATTTAAGTTGCTGTTAAAAGGGCGATCGCTATAACTCTAATCTAGACAATTGCGATCGATCTTGGTTTGAATCTACAAAACTTAAGACTTTTCCCAGGGTTACTTTAAAAAATATTTCGCGATTGTAACTAACAAAAATAGTTAAGCTAAAAATATAGAATACATCAGAGGAAATTATATGACTGCTGTTTCTACCCTGCAATTAAAGCGATCGCCTTGGCAAACTGTTGTCATGTTAACTTTAGGTTTCTGGCTGGGTGCGAGCTTAATTTTGGACTGGGTAATTATGCCTAGTTTATATGTGTCAGGGATGATGACACAAGCGGGTTTTACTTCCGCAGGTTATCTAATTTTCTGGAATTTTAATCGGATAGAATTAGTAGCGGCGGCGGTTGTACTAACTAGCGTACTAGCTTTAAATAGAACAGCTTTTGTCAGCAATAATTGGCGACGCGGTGCGGTGATTTTGTCGGGACTAATGTTAGTTGTAGCTTTAACTAACGCTTACTTTTTGACTCCGCAAATGTGCGCAACCGGAGTACAGTTAAATTTATTTGAAACCATTCAAGAAGTTCCTAGCACGATGAATAAGTTGCACGGTGCTTATTGGCTGCTAGAAACAATTAAGTTAGCTGTAGGTGGTACTCTTTTGGGTTGGTGCTTGCGTCAAGAAGCTTAAAGACTTTGCAATTATATTAATCATTAAAAAGCCCTTCATAAGTAATGAAGGGCTTTTGCTATATTGCTGAATTTAGATATAATTTCCCTTTTGCAGCAAATCTAAGCTTCTCCTTGTCCCTTTGTCTCCCTCCCTCTATCATCCTTTAGTACAGCAACGCCAAAACTAACTTGCACCTTTTAAAGCAAAAATCTTCTCAATAATATCTGCGACAACTATATCTGGCGTAGAAGCGCCGGAAGTTACTCCAATCGTAATTGCACCTTTTGGCAGCCAATGGGGAGTTACTTGTAAGTTACCATCAAGAGTGCGATGCTCAATGCCATTAGTATCGATACGTTCAACGCAATCGATATGATAAGAAGCAATACCTCGTTCTATAGCAATCTCTTGTAAGTGGGTAGTGTTAGAAGAATTAAAGCCGCCAATTACTACCATCAAATCTAGCTTTTCTTCGACAAGTTGAAACATCGCATCTTGACGCTCTTGAGTTGCATCGCAGATAGTATTAAAAGTTTGAAAATGCTCATTTAGTTTACTTGGACTATATTTTCGCATCATCGTCCGTTCAAATAGCTTCCCGATTTGTTCGGTTTCACTTTTGAGCATGGTAGTTTGATTAGCAATACCAATTTGTTTCAAGTCTTCATCGGGGTTGAATCCTGCGGAACACGCGCGGCTAAACTTAGTCATAAATTCGTTAGCGTCGCCACCGTTAAGAATGTAATTGGCTACATACTCTGCTTGTTCGAGATTGAGAACAATTAAATACTTACCTGCAAAAGAACTTGTAGCGATCGTTTCTTCGTGGTTGTATTTACCGTGAATAATTGACGTATAATCGCCTTTTTTGTGCTTTTCTACCGTATTCCAGACCTTAGAAACCCAGGGGCAAGTAGTATCAACAATTTTACAGCCTTTATCGTTGAGTAGCTGCATTTCTTGAACGCTGGCACCAAAAGCGGGAAGAATAACTACATCGCCAGAATTAACAACGGAAAAGTCTTTGTCACCGTTAATTACTTCAATAAATTGCACCTGCATTTCGCGCAAACGCTGATTTACGGAAGGGTTGTGAATAATTTCGTTAGTAATCCAAATTTGTTCGGTGGGGAAATGCTGGCGAGTTTCGTAAGCCATTGCTACAGCACGTTCTACCCCCCAACAAAAGCCAAAAGACTCCGCTAAACGGATAGTGACATCGCCGCGCGTCAGGGTGTAGTTGTTATCGCGAATAAGCTGAACTAAATTGCTTTGATACTCGGTTTTCAACAATGTAGCAACTTCGGCGGCTTTACCAAAACCTTTACGGTGGTAGTTTTCCGAATGTTGGAGCGACTTTTTAAAAGCTTTTGTATCCATTATTTATACGCCTTGAAGCAAATTTAATTTAACTAGAATCTAGTCAAATTGTAGACCAACATAGACGATCGCCAAAACTTCCCAGTCTTCTACAGAACTTGCGCGTCCTCTAACTAACTTTTCAATTTTGTCATCATTGCTGCTTCATCCCAGTAAGACGACACTTTTTGAATCTTACCAACATCATTAATTTCAAAGATACTAATCCCTTCAGCAGTAACATGGCGATTGCTTTTTGCCACTACCTGCATTGTCCACTTGACTGCTGCACCATTTTTCACAAAGAAAATTTCGTTTTGGGCAATTTCTATTTGCTTAAAAAAGTTAGACAATATTTTGAACAACTGCTCTAAATCTTTATGTACAATCTTTGGTGGCTCTCCAACGGGATCTTGGATAACGGCATCTTCGGCAAAAATATCTAACCAACCTTGAGCATTCATAGCTGCCATGTTGTCAAAGTAAGTATTTACCAAGGATGCAATTTCTGCTGTTGACATCTTGTTTGTCCTTCACTCTTGTAGTTCGGTAAGTTGAGTTGGAGTATTTAGTAAGATGGCTGCACTGCAAAAAAACTCAAGCTACGGTAATTGTGGAGTAGATAAGCTGTTTTTACTTTAGCAATTATCATTACTTCGTTGGCACTCCTACCCTGCATTCAATAAAGTTTCTGCACCAAAGCGCACGGGATCTGTGCAAGCTAATTGCGTATCTTCCTGAACTCGGTTTATAGCTTGTTTGGCGGCGTTTTCATCCAAATGCGCGGTATTTAGAGCGATCGCTTTCACCTTAACTTCTTTAAACGCTCCCCCCGCCGTTGCGACGGTTTCATAGAGCTTGACGACCTCTGTAAGCGTTGGAATCAATACATTTGGATGGTTGCGAACATGAGTTTGTCCCGCTCGGTGAGCTAAAATTAGCGCCGTTGGTTGCGTACCTCGAATTAAAGGTAAAGTTGCCGTAGAACCAGGATGTAGAAGCGATCCTTGTCCTTCTACGTGCAAAATGTCGCAATCGCCATAACGCATAACTAACTGTTCTACCGCACCTGCTGCATAGTCTACACGCACCGCATCTAAAGCGACACCATCGCCGGAAATCATGATTCCCGTTTGTCCAGTAGCGATAAAATGCGATCGCATTCCCTGTTTTTGAGCGGCTTTGTGTAATTCTAAGCTAGTAGACATTTTGCCGATTCCCATATCCGTACCAACGGTAAGAAAGCGCTGACAGGAAAGAGTTTGCGCTTTCGCACTAGCAACTTCTATAAAGTCTGGTTCTTTTCTAACATCCCAAATCCATTGTCCAGCTTTCAATGCCTGAAATTCTGGCATAATATTCATTGGGGTATGCAAACCATTAATAATTGATAAACCCGCTTCTACAGCTTGCTTTATTTCTGGCAACCATTCAACAGGTAATTTTCCCCCAGAAGGTGCAATTCCAATTACTAAAACTTCTGGCGCATAGTTTAAAGCTTCTTCTACACTCGCAACAATTGGGACATTGCGATTGATACCCGTTAATTGCGGTAGAGATTCTCCCGCACACTGGCGATCGATTACGGCTACAATAGCAGCTTCGCTAAACCGTAATAATGCTAACCCCGTTTTGCCATAAACACCTTTAACGCCATCATGGAGCAAAATAGCAACTTTTTTCTTGAAAAGCTTGGGGGAGGTAAAACCATCCCCCCAACTTTCCGCTTCATTACTTCCCAACCGCACGATATTCTACTCCCAAACCTGGTTTATTGTTAGGCTGCAATCTTCCCTGTTGCATTATTGCACCGCTAAAAGGATCGTCTAATAAGTTTAAGTGACTGTCTAAGTCTAAATAATCCGCTAAAGGCGATAAATGTACGGCGGCGGTATTTGCTAGGGTACTATCAGAATAACAACCAAACATGACTTGCAACCCATAGGCTTTAGCAGTATGCACCATTCGCATTGCTTCGCTAAGTCCGCCAGCTTTCATAAGTTTAATATTAATTCCCGCTACAGAGTTTGCAAGTAAAGGGATGTCTTGGCTAGTCATGCAGCTTTCATCAACAAATATTGGTAAAGGCGATCGCATTTTCAACTTTAATAGTTTACTCTCCTCTCCTCTTGCCAATGGTTGTTCTATATACTTTATTCCCAATTCTCCTAGCCAATCGCTCATTATTACCGCATCTTCCAAACTCCAGCCACCATTCGCATCTACAAACAATTCTTGACTTGGTGCGACTTCTTGCACGGCTAACAGCATTGCTTTATCAGCTTCAATTCCTGACGTACTTCCTAGCTTGACTTTTAGCACCTTTACATCTACAAATTTTAACCAATCTAAAGTTCTTTCTTGAGCTTTTTCGGGGGAGTTAATGCCAATTGTTACCGAAGTTGGGACAATGCGATCGCAATCTAACCCCCATAACTGCCATAAAGGTAAGTTTACCCTTTTTCCCAACCAGTCATGCAAAGCCATATCTATTGCTGCTTGCGCCGAAGATGGAATCGAATAGGATTGCAATACTTGCTGAATTTGTTGCCTTTGTAAAGGATGATAACTACTTAGGATTGGTGCAATTTTTTGTAATGCTTCAATGAGCATTTCGGTAGATTGGCTATGATTTCCTAAACAAAAAGGCGAAGCTTCTCCCCAGCCTTCAATACCATCATGAGCTACTTTTACCCAAATATTCGTTGTTTGTGCTGTTGTACCGCGACTAATAGTTAAGGGAAAACGCTTATTTACAGTAAATACTTCAATGCTAATTTGCATAATGGTGAGGGGACGCGATCGTAATAGAGAACTTAATTATGAAAGAATTACCAGATAATAACAAACTGCTCAAACTTCTAGCTCTTGCCAAAGATTTTGAACGCAAAGCTATAAAAATGAGTGAACTTGCTACAGAAATAGCTTATAAGTAGTAAAGTAAAGCAGAAGCTAAACGCAAAGCAGCAAAACAACAATCTTAAAATAATCACGGTAAAATGCGATCGCGCTTTTTACAGATGCCTTTCAACTACTTGCTCATCTCTATAAGTATTTGCATGACTTGCTCTGCTTTATTTGTAGGTACAAATAAATGATCGTGATAATAGGCAGACACTGCATTTACACTAATGTCCTTCTCAGCTAGTTTATTAGTTATAGCTGCTAAAAATCCCACTGCTTCTAAACTAGAATGAACTAACAAAGTAATCATTCGGCAAACGAATTCATAATCTAAATTTGCTTGCTCTGCTTGCTGCTTAGTTATTATTAAAGTCATTCC
>JAPJOW010000134.1 GCA_030826005.1 Aliterella sp. RAGGC_92 | reverse complement strand
GTCTTTAACAACTTGTATTGGCCCTGGTAAAGTTGCGCCGGGAGTCCATGAAAATAATTGCCATACCGCGAGAAAAATAAGCAACGCAATAATCGGAGGTATAAGATCGGGAAATTGCTTGCTGATGCTGGAAACCCAGCTTTTAGAACTTTTGGCAGGTCGTCGGCTTTGAAGCGTGGTCATGGGCTGTATTTTCCTCTAGTAGTAATGGGTAAGACAAGAAAGTTGCAAAAAAAGGAAAGATCGTTACACTCTTAACAACAGGTTTGATTTTTAGACACTCACTTTTTTAATCTTTAAACTCTGCAAGTATGCCGTTGGATTTTCTGGATCGAACTTGATGCCATCAAAAAACGTTTCAATGCCGCGAGATGTGCTGGTGGGAATATCCGCCGCCGCAATCCCTGCTTCTGTTGCCGCTTGTTTCCAAATATCTTCGCGGTTGACTTTATCAATTAGCGCTTTAGCATTTGTCAAAGTATCTGGAGGCAGAAAGCCCCAGCGTACACTCTCAGTTAAAAACCAAAGATCGTGGCTCTTGTAGGGGTAAGAAACGCTACCTTTTTCATCTTTCCAGTAATGGGCAGCCATTGATTTATCATCAATTACCCGACCGTCGCCCATGTCATACTTGCCCTGAAATGGATCTGTAAGAATTTCGACTGGAAGATTGAAGTAATTACGTCCACTAAGAATTTTAGCTGCTTCTTCGCGGTTGTCAAAGTTATCCAACCACTGCTGCGCTTCCATGATGCCTTTCAAAAGTGCTTTGGTAGCCTTGGGATTTTTATCAACCCAGTCAGCTTTCATAGCAAAGTATTCTTCGGGATGATTCTTCCAAATCTCTGCCGTCAATGCTGCCATGTAGCCTATCTTGTCTTTGACAATGCGGTAGGGCCAAGGATCTCCTGTACTGAAAGCATCCATCGTCTCTGTCTTCATATTGGCGACAGTTTGAGCTGATGGTACTGGCATTAAGTTAATATCTCGATCTGGATCTATACCGCCAGCAGCTAACCAGTAGCGAATCCAAAAATCCTGATTAACGTGGGGGAAAGTATGTGCGGCTTTAAAGATATTACCTTTTGATTTGAGTTGACTAACAATTCCTTGTCCTTGTGCCAGCTTGAGGTCAACACCCTGTCCTTTCCACTTAGAAGAAATCGCAATTCCATTCCCATGAGTAACTAGCTGTGCCAAAACATACATGGGAATTTTTACATTGCCCTTAGTAATAACTCCTTCAGTTATCAAGTGAGGCATTGGCATCTGCCATTGACCACCTTCAATACCTCCACCCTTGGAGCCAATTTCTACGTTGTCCCGCGCTGAACCCCAAGAAGCTTGTTTAGAAAGTTCAACATCAGTCATGCCATACTTAGCAAAAAAGCCTTTTTCTTTAGCAATAATTAGGGGAGCCGCTTCAACAATCGGGATATATCCCAGCTTCACTGTCGTAGTTTCAGGTGTTTGTTCGGGGCTAAGGTTTACTGCCGAAACTTGTTGCGCTTGAGTAATGCCAGAGGAATCGGGGGGATTTCCCAAGCAGCCATTTAGCAATACAGCGCCTACCGCCGATGCTCCAGCAGTCACAATAAATTTGCGGCGGGAAAATTTGTGTAAAAACTCGCTCATCATACTTCTCCTAATAACAAACTCGATTTTTCTGTCTTTATGCCGAGGCTAAACGCTTCGCAGACAGTCTGTAGACGCGAAAAGCGACGGCTGATAAGAGCCAGAAAACTGCTGGATGCGTAGGCTGCGATCGCTTAACTATTGCTAGTTCCACTGCTGGAAATATATTGCGTTAAAAACCTCTACTGTCCCGTCGTAACTATTAGCGAAGGCAACTGTTAGGCTTGCGTTTTAGCGATTGATATAGACAATATCCTATAACAATCATAGAAACAAGCTATTACTTTTAATAGTTGGCATAGATAAAATCTATAGCAAAGCATTGTTTGTTCAATCCGTGAAAACTTAGAGATACGAGCGCTGTATTTTGTGCTTAGACTAAGCCTTAGAGCTAAAGCCTAGAATGGGGATCGCTGCGGGGATCTAAAAGAATTAATAGGTTAAATGCTTAAATTCAAAATTGATGATAGAGTTTACCTATGATTTAGATTGGAAGGGTTATAGATGTTGAAGCACGCAACTTTGCATCAGCTAAAAGTATTTGAAGCGATCGCCAGATCCGGTAGCTTTACACGCGCCGCCGAGGAAATGTTTTTAAGTCAACCTACAGTTTCTCAGCAGATCAAGCAGTTAACTAAAGCTGTAGGACTACCGTTATTTGAACAAATTGGCAAGCGCCTTTATCTAACTGATGCAGGTAAAGAAGTGCTAATTGCGTGCAAGGATATCTCGGAAAAAATGTCGCAGTTAGAAATGACTTTGGCAGATTTGAAGGGATTAAAGCAAGGAAATCTGCGTTTAGCTGTAATTACAACGGCTAAATATTTCGTGCCGCGTTTGCTGGGAAATTTTCGTCATCGCTATCCAGGGATTAGAGTGGCGCTGCAAGTGACAAACCGCAAGCAGGTACTAGATCGCTTGAGTGAAAATGTGGACGATCTGTATATTCTCGGACAACCCCCAGAAAATCTTGATATTAATCTGCGTCCGATTTTAGAAAATGCCTTAGTTGCGATCGCACCATCGAATCATCCTTTAGCTGGGGAAAAGAATATTCCCCTCCAACGCCTAGCGGAAGAACCATTTATTATGCGGGAGGCGGGGTCGGGGACGCGCATGGCAGTGGAACGTTTTTTTGAGGAAAACAGAGTTGATATTAATGTAGAGATGGAGATTGGTAGTAATGAAGCGATCAAACACGCGATCGTTGGTGGATTGGGGGTGTCGGTACTGTCACGCCATGTTTTGGCGCTAGAAGGCACAAAAGGGCCTTTGACTATATTGGATGTTGATGGTTTTCCCATCCAGCGCCATTGGTATATCGTTTATCCCGCCAGCAAGCAATTATCTGTTGTTGCCAGCACTTTTCTAGAGTATCTTTTAAACGAAGGTAAGCAGATTGTGACTCAAATAGATTTAGAGCTTAGTCATAGTTAGGTAAAATTTTTCAGCTTGGGCAAAAATGGATTTTTAGCTCGTGAGTTGCGATCGCACTAAAAACATTGGCAATCCAATCTCCTTCTCCTAAAACTTGTCACGCGGACTAGAGGATGTATTTTTGTCCAATCCGCACGTCAAAATTATCGACTTAAAACAAAGGTCTAATATTTTCCGATCGCGCCTTCATCGATGCTGCTGGCTGCTACTAATGTAGCGAACAACAGCAATTTCCAACCCTTTCCATCAATAAAAACTATAGTTTTGGCTATACTTATTGATTTTTTCTATTAATTTTCTAGCTATTGTTAGCAATTAAGTTGCCCGAATAGATAGCGATAGAATTTGGGTAACTGCGCTTTCAAGACACAGAGAGGCTAGACACCTACAGCCCTACTTGTTCTGAGTATAGATACTAAAAAATTACAATCATCGCCAAAATCGATATTTCTCGATAGTAACTATAAATAAAACCTATAGTTACAATTGTAAACAATAGCTTTTGTCTATGCACGTTTAGAAGTACTATGAGGTCAATAATGAAACAGAAAGTATTTACTTATGGCTCATGTCCTTATCCAAAGTATTTGGCTGATACCGTGCTATCCCTTAATTGGAGCGCTTTTAGCCTTACCTTGGTCTCCAGCAGTAATTAGGCGTACAGGTCCAAGACCATCGGGTTATATAAATTTATTGATGACATTACTGGCTTTTCTGCATGGCGTATTTGCCTTGCCCGCCACTTGGCAGCAGCCAGCCCAAGAGCTAGTAATTCCCTGGCTCAGGGTAGCTAATTTAGACTTATCCATTCCTCTACAAATATCTTCCGTCACTATCGGAGCTACAGTTTTGATCACCGGGCTAAATTTGCTGGCGCAAATTTATGCTGTTGGTTACATGGAAATGGACTGGGGATGGGCGCGTTTTTATTCCTTGCTGGCACTGTTTGAAGCGGGGATGTGTGCTTTAGTTTTGTGCAACTCTTTGTTTTTTAGTTACATGATTTTGGAAGTCCTCACCTTGGGTACTTACCTATTGGTAGGACTGTGGTTTAGTCAGCCTTTAGTAGTGACAGGCGCTAGAGATGCTTTTTTGACCAAGCGGGTAGGTGACTTGCTGCTATTGATGGGAGTACTTGCCTTGTATCCGATCGCCGGAACTTGGAACTTTACAGAGCTAACGCAGTGGGCAGCAACGGCTAACGTAGATCCTAAAATAGCGACTCTTGTAGGTTTAGCTCTACTCGCAGGGCCAATGGGTAAGTGCGCTCAGTTTCCTTTGCATCTATGGCTAGATGAGGCAATGGAAGGGCCAGTTCCCAGCACGATTTTACGCAACTCAGTGGTGGTTGCAACCGGAGCATGGGTACTTGTAAAACTAGAGCCAGTTTTAGCACTTTCGCCCTTAGTAATGTCTGCAATAGTGTGGGTTGGGGCAGTAACGGCGGTGGGTGGTAGTTTGATTGCGATCGCCCAAATTGATGCCAAACGCGCTTTGTCTTACTCGGTAAGCGCTTACATGGGCTTGATATTTATCGCCGTCGGAACTCATCAAACCGATACAGCTTTATTGTTGACATTAACTCATGCTTTAGCGATCGCTCTATTAGTTATGAGCAGTGGGGCAGTGATTTGGAACAATATCAGTCAAGACTTAACTCAGCTAGGCGGTTTGTGGTCGCGTCGTCCGGTATCGGGGTTTGGTTTTATTATTGGTGCGGCGGGATTGTTGGCTTTTCCTCCTTTGGGCGGTTTTTGGGCTTTGCTGCAATTAGCAGATACTCTATGGCAGACTCAAAGGTTTGGGTTAGTAGGAGTTTTGTTATTAGTGAACGCTTTAACGGCATTTAGCATAACTAGAGAATTTGCCTTAATTTTTGGCGGTAAACCAAAATTAATGACCGCGCGCTCGCCAGAAGCTCCCTGGCAAATGGCTTTGCCGATAACAATTTTGATGGGCTTTACTCTCCACGCGCCGCTAGTCCTACAAAGCTTGTCCTTACTGCCGGACTGGGTAACTCTCAATAAAGACATTGCTTTATTGCTAATTTGGTCTACGATTTTTGGTTGCAGTATTGCAGGAATTATCTACTTGGGAAATATTGTTCCCAAACCTGTCCGGTTGCCCTCAAAAGCCTTGCAAAACTTTTTTGCCTATGACTTTTATACTGCCGAACTCTACCGGATAACTATAGTGTTTGTCGTGGGACTGGTATCTAATGTTATTTCCCTTGTCGATCGCTACTTAGTAGATGGGTTAGTTAATCTCGTCGGTTTAGCTTCCCTGTTTGGGGGCGAAAGCTTGAAGTACAGCACTTCAGGTCAAATGCAGTTTTATGCCTTGACGATTCTTTTTGGGGTAGGAGTTTTGGGCATGATGGTAGGCTGGCCATTTTTATCTCATCTATCCCTTAGTATGCCTGTTTTAAATTAAACCATCGCTAGTAAATACCTATGCTCAGTGCATTCATTTGGTTGCCTATTTTAGGTGCGGCTGTTATCGGGTTATACCCAGGGGCTATATCTGCTAGTCGAGCGCGTTTGGGAGCGTTGATTATTGCTAGTAGCTTAGTTGTTTGGACAATTGTTTTATTGAGTCAGTTTGATATTAATAATGCTGGGATGCAGTTTTCTGTTTTTGTCCCTTGGATTGAAACCTTGGGCTTAGATTACACTCTTGGCGTTGATGGCTTGTCTTTGCCTTTACTAGCTTTAACCGCACTACTAACTTGGATTGCAATTTATAGCAGTAGCGAATCTTTAGAGCGTCCCCGGCTTTACTATGCTTTGATCTTGCTAGTAAATGCTGGAGTTGTGGGGGGTTTCCTCGCGCAAAACTTGCTGTTATTTATTCTGTTTTACGAATTAGAGTTGATTCCCTTTTATTTATTAATTGCTATTTGGGGAGGGACAACTAGGCGCGGCTACGCAGCGATGAAGTTTCTAATTTATACAGCAGTTTCAGGGATTTTAATTTTAGCAGCATTTTTAGGTTTAACTTGGCTAAGTAATTCTTCTTCCTTTGATTACAATGCCATAGTCACTGCCGGATTGCCTTTAACGACGCAGTTAATTTTGCTGACCATGCTACTAATCGGCTTTGGCATCAAAATTCCCCTAGTTCCTTTGCATACTTGGTTGCCCGATGCTTATGTTGAAGCTTCTCCCCCGGTAGCGATTTTATTGGGTGGGGTAATGGCAAAACTCGGAACTTATGGCTTAGTGCGGTTTGGATTGGGCTTATTCCCCGAAACTTGGGCGCTTGTCGCTCCGGGATTGGCGATTTTGGGGGCAATTAGTGCGGTGTATGGAGCATTAACGGCGATCGCCCAAAAAGACATCAAACGCATGGTAGCGTATAGTTCTATTGGTCACATGGGTTACGTGCTACTAGGCGCGGCGGCAGCAACTCAGCTTGCTTTAGTAGGAGCAGTTGCCCAGATGGTCGCTCACGGTTTAATTTTGGCAATTTTGTTTCATCTAATCGGTGTAATTGAAACTAAAGTCGGCACGAGAGACTTAGATATCCTCAATGGTTTGATGAGTCCCGTCCGGGGGTTGCCTTTAATCAGCGCACTTCTAGTTTTGGGAGGAATGGCGAGTGCGGGGATTCCAGGAATGGCAGGGTTTGTCGCCGAAATTTTAGTGCTGCAAGGCTCTTACTCCGTTTTCCCCATTCCCACCCTAATTTGCGTTGTTTGTACGGGTCTAACGGCAGTTTACTTTGTAATTTTGCTCAATCGTACTTGTTTTGGCAAGCTAGACAACAACACAGCCTACTATCCCCAAGTTACGTTTACAGAGCAACTCCCAGCATTAATTTTAGCTGTGACTATTGCCTTTTTGGGAATTCAACCAACTTGGTTAGTGCGTTGGAGCGAAACTACAACTAACGCGATGGTGGCAAATGTCCAAGTTAATAGCGATGCCCTTGCCCGTCAAACCAACGTAATTTTTGCTGACACCGCCGCCAAATCTCGACCAGTTTTTGCCGCCGTAAAGCAGCCATAACAGCCATTTTAGGTGTTGCGGAATTGAATAAAATTCCTCCTTTCTTCATCTCTCCTTGTCTCCTTGTCCCCTTGTCCCTTAATTAAACAACCCCAATTACTCCATCCACCTAAATATGACTATTGCAACAAAAACTCCAGCCAAAAAACTACCTCCTTCCCGCCATGAATTTGCGGATATAATTCATCGCTTAGAAGCAGGGGGAGCAATGCTACCCGATACGCCAGAAAATCTCATGCAAATTATTGGTATCTACAAAGCTTATGCAGTGCCAATGGATTTTTACTGGCGCAACCTCCTATATATTGCCGAACGAGTCTTTTTAGATCCGATTCCGTTTTTTAAATACTTCATCCCCAAAGAATATTTAGAACTCCACAATCACTACGCTGGAGACGATGCAGATTTGCGGATTTGGCGCGGCGAAGCAACGGCTCATCCCGAACTGTTGGAATTTATGGAGAAGGGCGAAACCGTCAAAATGCCGAAGTTGTTGCACCACTGGTTGCACGATCGCGTAAATATGGAGTTTGCGGAAGAATGTATGCGTTCGATGCTGTGGCACGGCAAAGATATGGGCTGGGGGCTATTTGACCCTTACCTCGATTCTGAGGAATACAAAGCCAACGCCGATAAAGCAATCAAAGCTTACTTCAAATACAATCCCGTGATGATGGCGCTATACAAGGCTTTTCCCGATTTATTTTTGGAACAGTGCCGTCAGATGTCTTACTACAGCAATCTGGGTTTGTTTTGGGAAGTAATGGCCCCGGTTTTCTTTGAAATGTCGGATATTTATGACGAAGGCGGATTTAAAGGTGTCCCGGATGCGATGAATTTTCTTGTTAACGGCATTTTTGCGATCGCTGGTCGTCCCATTTATCATCATGTTTATATTCGCGGCGAATGCTACGAAATCATCCCTAAATCTAAGGGCTTTACCTGGTTATACGAAGCTGCTTTACCTTATGTAGAAGCTGTCTTTTATCGCACGTCGCCTTTTCGGGGTACGAAGTCTTACAACGCCCAAGCCGATCAAGTTCCTAACGAGCAAAAAGATTTTCACTACGGTATTCTCTACGCCGATGTGTTTCCCGTAGGTACGGCGGGTATTCCCCCCACTTTGCTGATGCAAGATATGTTGCACTTCCTTCCACCTTACTTAGTAGATTACTATCAAAAGCACTGCCGGGGTGAAGACGATATGTTAATCCAGTTAGGAGTTACTTTTCAACGCTCTATGTACTGCGTGACTTCGGCGGTAATTCAAGCGTTGCGGACGGCGCTGCTGTATCCATTAGATGACCCCAATCCCAAACATCTCCAAGCAAATCGAGCTTTTTTTGAAGCCCAAATCGATCGCTTCAAGCGCCCGGAAGCGCGGTTGCGGAATATTCAATCCCAAGACTATAGGTAAGCTCAATGCTGCCTTTACCTATCAATTTCCCAAATAAATTAAAATAAATGGCTGATATTGTTGATATTGCAGTTGGTGCGGGTTCTTTCCAAACCTTGGTAACGGCTGTCCAAGTTGCAGGCTTAGTAGATACGCTCAAAAGCCCTGGCCCTTTTACGGTTTTTGCTCCTAATGATGATGCGTTTGCGAAGTTGCCACCGGGAACAATTCAAACTCTGGTGCAAAATGTTCCCCAATTAGCTAGAATACTGACTTTTCATGTCGTCTCTGGCAAGCTCATGAAAGCCGATTTAGCAAAATTAAGTTCCGTTACTTCGGTAGAAGGTTCGCCCATTAGAATTGATTGCTCGGATGGCTTTGAGGTCAAAAATGCTACGGTTGTTGCCGCAGATATTGAGGCTGATAATGGAGTCATTCACGTAATTGATACTGTAATCCTCATGGGATGAAACATTGAGGAGGTAGTAAGTCTAAAACTAATTGCTACCTCCTCGGTGCTGAAATTAAAGTTTATCGAGCGCACTTATTAGCTGCATTTATTTAGTACCAATTCTTTATGAAGCTGTGCTAAATAAACCTTTTCGTCCGTTATTCTTATACTTTCTGAGCCAGCACGTAATCGTTTGGAAATTTTTAGTTTGGGCTAACAAGCGACTTACTTTAATTGAAGGGCAAATTCTTCGTAAGCAGCTATGCGCTCAAAGCCCAGTTTTTGATAGCAGGCGATCGCACTAAGATTATCTGCTTTAACATTTAAGCCAATATGCTCGACTTTCTCTAGCAAAACTTGGCAAAGTTTCGCGCTAACTAACGTCCCAAATCCTTGTCCCCGCCATTGCGGATGAGTTGTAATGTTACCCAATGCGGCAACTTTGTACTCTTGGGAGTAAATATGAACTCCTGCTACACTCACTAAAATCTCGCCGCGTTTGATGCCGTAGTAGCATCCAGTTTCTAGCATATGCGATTCAAACCAGTTACCTGGATAGCTGGCGAGGTACAGTTGTTGCAACTGGTCTAGGTTTGCTACGGATAAGGGGATAACTTCCGATGTATCGATATCTAGACGCGAACTATCTGTTAGCGCCATTTTGTAGTGTACGCCGTGAGATTGGATGCGGTAATTGTCGGTGAATATGGCGATCGCATCTCCACTCAAATGAGCATAAAATTGTCTTGGTAGTAGTGGTAAAAGAAGTTGTAATAATTCCTTTAAGCTTTCAACTTCTTCACTAAGTCCTAGCAAGACAGGAAAAGACCTAGCGTATAGCAAGACAAGCTGGTTGATTTGTTGTTCGCTAGAAAGGGCGTACCAAGTTGTGTAGTCCCAAAACAACTTGTCCAAGTCGCCTAGAGCGTACAAGTTGAGAAAAGTATGCTGCCGCAAAAATGCCTCAATCTTAGCTTTATCGTGCAAACATATCCTTTCCATTGCTCAAATTAGTTAGTTGCTTATTTGATGTGTTTAAAAGCGCCCAAGCGCAACTACAAACTTGCTTGCAGTCGAGGCTTATCTTGTCCAAGCTGATGCAGTATTAGCCAGGATTGAATTAGATCCGGCCCATGCATATCTCCAGTTAAGGCGGCTCTTAAACTCCTCATCACTAAGCCTTTTTTGACATTTTTCTCTTTAATTACCTGTTTGATAATTTCTTGGGTAGCAGCTTCGCTGAAGTCTGCGGTGCTATCCAAAGCGTCGAGAATACCTTGCAAAACGGCACTTGCTCCTTCTTGCTTTAGCTGATTTTGGGCTTCTTCACTGTAATCTAAGGATTTAACAAAAAATAACTTACTTATTTCTACAGCGTCGGGAAGGCGAGTCAAACTAGCACCAATTAAACTTGTAACTTGTTCGAGCCAAACGCGATCGCTTGTAGCATCAAATTCGTACCCTGCTTTATGCCAGTAGGGAATTAGTAAGTCCGTTAACTTACTTGCGGGCATATTATGCAGGTATTGACTATTGAGCCAATCTAGCTTATCCCAGTCAAACTTTGCCCCAGCTTTATTGACGCGCTCGAAACTAAATTGCTGGGCGGCGGTGGCGAGGTCAAATATTTCTTGAGTAGAATCTGGTGCTGACCAACCGAGCAGTGTCATGTAATTTACCATTGCTTCGGGGACAAAACCCATATCTTTAAAGTCAAAAATCGAAGTTACACCATCGCGCTTTGATAGCTTTTTGCCTTCTATATTCAAAATCAAAGGCGTGTGAGCAAATTCTGGTGGTTTTGTGCCAAAAGCTTCGTATAACAAAATCTGCTTTGCTGTATTGGCAATATGATCTTCTCCTCGGATGACGTGACTAATTTGCATATCCATGTCATCAATTACTACGGCAAAGTTGTACAAAGCTTGCCCAATATCATTTTCCGCCGCACGAGCAATAACCATATCGCCGCCCAAATCACTACCGCGCCAACTCATTTGTCCGCGTACCATGTCATGCCAAACTATTTCGCGATCGTCTTCGATTTTGAAACGAATTACCGGATGGCGACCTTCAGCAATAAAAGCGGCTTGTTGTTCGGGTGTTAAGTTGCGATGGCGATTGTCATAACGGGGTGCTTCGTTTCTAGCTTTTTGGCGATCGCGCATTTCGCCAAGCTCGGCTTCGCTAGTATAACAGTAGTAAGCTAATCCTTTGTCTAGTAAAGTTTTTACGCCTTGTTTGTACAGTTCTAAACGCTTTGATTGGTAAAAAGGCCCTTCATCCCAATTTAGCCCTAACCATTGCAAGCCATCAAAAATGTTTTGCGTATATTCAGCGCGCGATCGCTCGGTATCTGTATCTTCAATGCGGATAATAAATGTACCCCCATGATGGCGGGCGTATAACCAGTTAAATACAGCAGTTCTCGCCGTACCAATATGTAAGTTTCCAGTAGGGCTAGGAGCGATGCGGACGCGGACAGTCATAAGGTTAAATAACTAAACAGTATTAATATTCAGGTTTACTATTTTTCTCTTAATCTCGCCCATATTGGTAGAGTCTTACGAGAAAAATTAAAGCTTTTTAGCAATCAACAATTGCAGACGTTAAACGGGACTGACGGGGCTCGAACCCGCAACTTCCGCCGTGACAGGGCGGTGCT
>JAPJOW010000133.1 GCA_030826005.1 Aliterella sp. RAGGC_92 | reverse complement strand
GATCGCTAATAATCAAAGTTTACTATTTGTGGGACTCGACCCAAACATAGAAATGATGCCTAAAAGCGGTAATCAAGATGTTATTGCGGGCTTGTCCGACTGGCTGCAATTGATTATCGCTCAAACGGCGGATTTAGTGTGTGCGTACAAGCCTACCTTGGGTTTCTACGAAGCTTTGGGCGCGCGCGGGCTAGAATTACTGGAAAACACTTTACAGGCGATTCCCTGTCACATCCCGGTAATTCTAGATGCCAAACACAGCGACCTCAATACCAGTAGTATTTTTGCTAAAACTGTATTTACGCAGTGGGGAGTAGATGCAATTACTCTTAGTCCTTATGTCGGACAAGATCACATCGCGCCATTTTTAGTTTATTCAGGTAAGGCAGTATTTATCTTATCTTGTACTTCTAACTTCGGCGCTAGAGCTTTGCAGCAGTATCCTAGTAGCGATGCTCCTTTGTACTTGCAGGTAGTTAGAGCCGCCCAAACTTGGGGTACTTTAGAGCAAGTTGGTTTGGAAGTGGGAACAACATCCCCAGAAGTTTTAGCAAAAATTCGCGCGATCGCACCAGAACGAGTTATTCTAGCGCGGAGTATTTGGGCAGAAGGTGGTAATTTAAACAATATTTTAACTGCGGGTTTAAATAGTAATGGGGATGGCTTACTAATACCCGTTCCCCAAGATATGTTAGCTATGCGGCCCGAAGCAATTAATTCTTTGCGTTTGGAAGTTAATCAAGCTAGAGAACAAGTTATTTCTAATGCTTCTAGTTGTTCTATTTGGTTGCCAGATGTTTGTCTATTAAATCAACATCGTTATTTCGATTTAATTTTGCAACTTTATGACCTTGGCTGCATTATGTTTGGTGATTTTGTCCAAGCGTCCGGGGCAACTTTTCCTTACTACGTCGATTTGCGAAAAATTATTTCTAATCCACAAGTTTTTTCTTTAATTTTGACGGCTTACGCTGATATATTAAAAACTTTGCAATTCGATCGCATTGCTGGAATTCCCTATGGCTCTTTGCCTACAGCTACGGGGTTATCAATGCGCCTGAGTTATCCAATGATTTTTCCGCGTAAAGAAGTCAAAGCTCACGGGACTCGCAAAGTTATTGAGGGTAATTTTTGCCCTGGGGAAACGGTGGTTGTGGTTGATGATATTTTGATTAGCGGTAAAAGTGCGATCGAAGGCGCTCAAAAACTAGAGTCGGCTGGATTAAAAGTTAATGATATTGTCGTGTTTATGGATCACGAACAAGGCGTTAAAGATAGATTAAAATCTCACGGTTATTGCGCCCATGCGGTTTTAACTATTTCGGAGATTACTAAAACCTTGTATGAAGCCGGGCGAATTGATGAGGAAAAATACCAAGTTTTTAAAGAAGATTAAAACTTTAACTGGGCAAATAATTAATGATGAATTGAGAATGATGAGCCGACAACAGACCTTTTTTAAAACTATCGACCTATAAAAAATATCCTAGCCGCCTAGAGGTAAAGTCCCACTTTTATAACTTAAGTCGGACTAAAATAGTTGGACTTTTTACCGGGATTTAATAAACTTTTAAACTTCAAAAAAGTTTAAAAGTTTATTTTAAATCTAGCTTTGCGGTTATTTGTCGGTATTTAAACTAATAAATTTATTATAAAATTTTTATAAACACCCATAAAGATAGTCTTTGCAGTGGAGTTTTTTGGGTAAATAGTAACAACTTTGAATTGTGCAAGCGTAAATATACTTAGCAAAAACTTAAATAAATATAAAGTATATAGAAGTTTTCCGTAAAATTGCGGTTGAGGCAGTAGTAATTGAAGGCTAACTTTGTTTTGTCTTTAAGCGAACAAGAACTCAGTAATAGCAATACTTAAAGTCGGCATCGCTGTTAATAAAAGTTAAAAAATTACATCTAGTTATAGAGAGTTACTGTTATTAACTCAATTAACTGCTGGTAGTAAGCGCGATCGCCTTTGGTCAAGTTCCCAACAAAATTACTAAGAGATGAAGTAATGAAGAAGATTTTGTTTGTGGTCTCAGAATGGGGCTATTGGGGTGAAGAATTAGTCGGGCCGTTGCAAGCAATGGACGCGGCAGGGTACGATGTTACGTTTTTAACTCCAACTGGCAAAAAACCTACTCCACTAACAGTAAGTTGCACTCCAGGCTACTTCGATCCACCTTTGGGGCGCTCGGTGACTTCGGAGGAAATGGGACAAAAAACCCGCGCGATTGACGAATCGAACAGACTAGACCATCCCAAAAGCCTAGCAGACTGGTTTCCGATGCGTGCCTATCCTAGTTCGCCTAGCTACCTGCGCGATATGGAAGCTTATTACCAAAAAATCGATAAAATCGTTGCTGAAGAATTAGTCGAATACGATGCTTTAGTAATAGTCGGCGGTAGTGGTGCGTTAGTGGATCTAGCTAATAACTCCAGACTCCACGAACTGATTATGGGGTTTGTCAAACTCAATAAAGCGATCGCTACCGAGTGTTATGGGGTTGCGTGTCTCGCTTTTGCCCGTGACTTCCGCGAGAAAAAGTCGCTCATTTGGGGCAAGCACGTCACAGGTCACGCGATCGATTACGACTATTTAGATGGAACGGGATTTGAAGGACCTCACGCTCTAGATGGTTCTCATCAAGGATTTGGCGATGGGTTTATCAACTTCGGGCCTCCTTTTTATCCGCTAGAGTATATCCTCCGCGATGCTGTAGGGCCTGATGGTGCTTATATCGGTAGAGTTGGGCATCAAACTTCGGTAATTGTTGATTATCCATTTATTACTAGCCGCTCTACAGCTTCTTCGGTAGAGTGTGGCGAAGTATTGCTCCAAGTGCTGGAAAAAGGACTAACTCGTTACGGTTGGTAATGCTCGCTGGTAAAACTCATGACAAATAAAACTGGGCGTTTTGCAATTTTAGAGCAGTTTCTCGCCGACGGTATCCAATACATATTTGGCAATCCTGGTACGGTAGAACAAGGTTTTTTGGATGCGTTGTCGGCATATCCAGACTTAAAATATATTTTGACTTTGCAAGAAACCGTTGCTGTAATGACCGCCGATGGTTATGCGAGGGCAACTAAAAAGCCTACGGTAGTGCAAATCCACAGCACTCCAGGCTTGGGAAATGCGATCGGGGCTATTTATCAAGCCTGGCGCGGTCACTCGCCTTTAGTCGTTATTGGTGGAGATGCGGGGATTAAGTATCACGCTATGGATGCTCAGATGGCGGGAGATTTGGTCGCTATGGCTGCACCGGTAACCAAATGGTCAACAATGGTTGCAGATCCTAGTTCGCTATTACGGGTATTGCGACGGGCGATTAAAATTGCCGCTACTCCGCCGATGGGGCCTGTTTATGTCTGCTTGCCTCAAGATATTTTGGATTTGCCTGTAAGCGAACAAGTAATTCCTACCTGTTTTCCTTCTACGAGAGTTGTGCCAGAAGATGAAGTCGTGCAGACTGCATCTTCGATGCTGGCGATCGCACATTCGCCAATGATTTTTGTCGGCGATGGGGTGGCTTATTCGGGGGCGCAGGATGAATTAACCCGCGTTGCCGAATTACTGGGCGCACAGGTGTGGGAAGCCGATGCTGGGGAATTGAATATGAGTCAATCTCACCCTTTGTTTCAAGGTGCAACCGGACATATGTTTGGCGACCAAAGTTTGCCAATTACTACGGCGGGGGATGTGAATTTGATTTGTGGAACGTATGTATTACCAGAGGTTTTTCCCAAACTAGGAAATATTTTTGCCCCAGATGCAAAGGTAATTCATATCGATCTCAATGCCTACGAAATTGCTAAAAATCATCCGGTGGATTTGGGAATAGTTAGCGATCCAAAACTAACTTTGGCAAAACTAGCAAAGGCGCTCGAAACTACGATGACAACGGCGCAAAAAACTGAGGCAAATAGTCGTAGTGAAATAATAGGTAAAGCAAAAGCTGCCAAAAGAGAGCAGGAATTAAAAAGCGATCGCGCTCTCGATAATTCTACGCCGCTCCATTTGTCGCAATTTATGGCGGAACTTGTCACCCAATTACCCGCCGATGCGATTATTTTTGATGAATCTTTAACCAATTCTCCCGCCGTTACTCGCTACCGACCGACAACAGAAGTAGGACAATATTTTTTAACTCGCGGTGGATCTTTGGGGGTCGGAATTCCAGGAGCGATCGGAGTCAAAATTGCTTGTCCCGATCAAACAACTATTGGGTTTACGGGTGATGGTGGCGCGATGTATACCATTCAGGCGCTATGGTCGGCGGCGCGTCACAATATTGATGCCAAATTTGTTGTTTGCAATAACAGGTCTTACCGCATATTGCAGCTAAATATTCAGGCATATTGGCGAGAACAAGGGATTTTAGCTCATGATTTTCCTTTGAGCTTTGATTTATCCAAGCCAGTTATTCGCTTTGACGAGATGGCGCGAGCGATGGGAGTAGAAGCAATTAGAGTTGAAAAACCCGCAGAAATTGCCCCGGCTATCAAACAAGCACTGTTACACAAAGGGCCATTTTTGATCGACCTAGTTTTAGAAGGTAACGTGCATCCTGAAATGATTGGCGTTAAGTGCGGGCAGTAAAAGCATTATGAAACCAAAATTGACAACACGGCGCAAAATGCTGTTATTTGGTGGCTGTGGACTTTCTGCCTTAGTTATGCGGGGGATTGGTGCTAATCAAGCGATCGCCAAAACGCCTGAAGCATTGTCTCCCGCCGATGCGATCGCTATTGAGGATCTCAACGCGCTCCATTTCTACGCTCTTGATGGACTAGACGAACTAATTACTGGCGATCCTGGCACTTACTGGGCAAATACTTTTACACCAGATGGCACGTTTTCCATTATCAAAGACAACAATGTTGTTTTGCTCAAAGTTAAGGGATTTACTCAATTAGTGGCGGCGTACAAAACTTTCCCTAATGTTGCTACTACTCGCCATTGGATTAATGACGTTGTTATTAATCCCGATGGCAACGGTGCAAAAGCCGGATGCTACATCATCGCGATGGATATCAACAGCAATCCCGCCAAAATTATTAGATCGGGAATTTACAAAGACAGGTTAGTAAAAGTTGGCAGCAATTGGAAGTTTTTAAGCCGCACTCTCATGCTCGATCCCAACAGTCCAGCCGGTTGAATTTAATTTTAAATTGAGGACTTTTTTATGATTCATCAACTGATTTTTGCTCATCCCAAACCAGGTATGAGTGAAAAAGACTTTCAAGACTACTGGGTAAACGTCCACGCCGTTCAATACGCTAGTAAAATTTCTCAAATCAAACGCTATTTAATTGATACAAGAATTCCTTTTGGTGAAGAACCAGAAGATCCGCGTTTTAGTGGAGTAGCAGAAATTTGGTTAGAAAACGAGCAAGAACAATTAGCCTCTTTACAAACTCCCGAATTTCTTGAAGGTGCGCGGTTAGATGAACCTAGATGGGCAGCATTTTGGCGCACGGTGGTACTCGATACAACTACTCACGCTTTAATGCCAGGAGAGCCAATTAAAAAAGACTCTAATATGGTCAAACTCTTTGCTATGGTGAAGCGCAAAGAGGGAATGCCTTTAGAGGAATTTCGCAAATACAGCTTAGAAGTGCATGGAGCTAAAGATTTAAAACTGCCTGGTTTGCGGCGTTATTACCAGTGTCATGTCAATGATGGTTATTACTCAATTGGCGAGGCTTTGCTTGATTGCGTTTCTCAACTTTGGTTTGACGATTTGGCATCAGTAGAAAAGATGATGCAGTCGGCGGAGTTTGAAGATTCTAGGGCAGATTTATCGAATTTTATTGAGATGAAATATGCTCATACATTTGTTACTCAAGAACATTGGATTCTTGGACCAGAAGCACGTTAATACTACAAAAAATATGGCTACTATAACAGATACTAATGGGGTTTTAACTACAGTAAAAAACCTAGGAATTTCTATCGCAGTATTAAATTTAGATGCGACAGCTAAATGGTACAAAGAACAATTAGGTTTTGAAGTAGTTTTAAGTAGAGAGTTTCCTGAATTTGGTACGCGCATTGTTTTTATGGAAACAAATGGCGTAATAATTGAGTTGATAGAAGACAAAAAATGGCAGCCAATAAACCGTCCTAATCCGCCGCAGCATACTACCGTTCAAGGAGTTAGTCAAATTACTTTTAAAGTCGATGATATTCAAGCAGTAATTGAGAAAGTTAAAAATCGTCCAATTGACATAGCTTGGGATTTAATTATTGTCAAAGATATTGGCTTTAAAGAGTTTTTTATTAGAGACAATGAAGGCAATATTATTCAATTTTTGGAGACTTTTATCCCAGAGAGCGAGGCATAAATTATGACGGATGTCAAAGCTATTGTTATCGGTAGCGGTTTCGGTGGAGCGGTTTCTGCATTGCGTTTGGGTAAAGCCGGGGTGGAAACATTGGTGTTAGAAAGAGGTAGGCGTTGGCAGATTGAAGATCCAACTACAAACGCCACTTTTGCTACTTTTAGAAAGCCTGATGGACGTGCAGAATGGCTCAATACTATAACTAAAACTCCCGGCTATGAAGGTATCGCCATTGATAAATATACTGGGGTATTAGAAATTATTGAAAAAGGTGATTATAGATTTTTAGTTGGCTGCGGTGTGGGTGGAGGTTCTTTAGCTTATGGCGGCATTTTGATTCAACCACCCAAAGAGTTATTCGAGCAAGTATTTCCTAGTTCTATTAATTATGACGAATTAGATAAAATTTATTTTCCGCGCGTTCATGCGCTAATGGGTGCAACACCGATTCCCGATGATGTATTAAATAGTAAATACTATGCCGGATTAAAAGTATTAGAACAACACGCTCTGAAGTCGGGATTTCCCTACGTTGAATCTACAAATTCTGGCTTAACTAATGGCATAAATCGCTTTCCTATGGGAGTCGATTGGGATATTGTGCGTGAGGAAATATCCGGTACTAAAGTCCCTTCAGTGATTGCCGCAGAGTTTTGGTTTGGCAATAATAGTGGGGGCAAAAATACTTTAGATCGCAACTATATTAAGCAAGCAGAAGAAACAGGATGCGTAGAAATTCGCCCTCATCATCTGGTTACTAAAGTTGCGGAAACGTCGGGCGGTTATAGCGTTTTTGTTGACTTAATTAACGATGCCGGTGATGTAGTCGAACAACAAGTATTGAGTTGCGAATACTTATTTATGGCGGCGGGAACTATTGGCACTTGCGAACTATTAATTAGAGCCAAAGCTCAAGGAGATTTGCCTTTAATTAATGAGTTTTTAGGACAGGGATTTGGTAATGATGGCGATACTTATGCTTTTCGTACCAGCTTGTCAGAAACGACTAATCCTCACTTGGGGGGACCAGGCGCGATCGCAATTCTTAATTATGAAAACCCCCTACTCCCCTGCGTGATGATGCGAGCGCCCTTACCGAGATTTGAACGAGATTTCCCCGAACTAAATGCGATCGGCTCTTTTATCTTCTCAATGACCGAGCATCGAGGTCAACTTAGCTACGATGCAGCTACAAATACAGTGCAATTGAGTTTTGCCAATGACGATCGCGCTAAAGATGCGGCTAAACATTTAGCAGCATTACTCAGCGAAAAAAATGGCGGCGAAGTCCCACCCATCGCCGGACAAGTAACCGGACATCAACTCGGTGGTGCTTGTATGGGTAAAGTTTGCGACGACTTCGGACGAGTTGCAGGTCACGAGCGTTTGTACGTGGTAGACGGTGCTTTAATTCCTGGATCGAGTACTTGTGTAAACCCAGCTTTGACTATTGCAGCGATCGCCGAGCGGTGTCTCGACCGAATTTTGACTGAAGATTTTAAATAACGAGGTGAAAAATGAGTCAAGAAGAAACCCAAAGCGTTGCCCAAAAATGGTTTGAAGCTTTAGATAAAGCCGATTATGAAACGGCGATGAGTTGCCTAGCAGAGGACATTGAGTGGGTAAATCTGCAACCAGTACCGGGGGTGAGTGATATTATTCCTTGGATTGGCACTTCTTACGGCGTTGAGGAGGTGACAAAATCTTTTCAAGTGCGCGATCGCATTGCCGATGTAAAGCTGTTTAAACCCCTCGAATTAGTCGTTCAAGGCGATCGCGCTTTCGGTACAGTCCACGATATTACGACGATTAAAGCTACAGGTATCAGCTTTGATATTACCTTTGCAACTTGGATGCAGATTGCTGGGGGCAAAATTGTCAAGTGGAAATCTTACTGCGATCCATCGCCAATTATCGCCGCCTTGCGCGGAAGCGGAGACGAGCAGTTAATCGCGGCGGTAGAAAACGATGATATCGTCACTGCTAAAACTTTAATTGCTCAAAGTGCTAACCCCAACGCCCGCCACCTTGAAACAGGACTAACAGTTTTAATGACCGCCGCCTGTCATGGCAATTTAGAAATGACGGCGTTGCTTGTAGAGGCGGGAGCAGATGTTTTTACAACCGATAGCAACACGGGTGCAACTCCTTTACATAAAGCTTGTCAGGGAGGCAATTTAGAAATTATTAAGTTGCTTTTAGATGCGGGAGCGTTTATTGATGCGGTTACGCCCACAATGGGACATACACCAATCATGGATGCTCTGTGGTACAAGTGGACGGATATTGTTCAGTTATTAGTCGAACGCGGGACGAATCTTAATTTCGGTACTCATTACGGTTTTACTTTAGACGACCACGTTAATTTTGAATTGAATGTCAATCAAGGGGAAGAAAAAGAAAAGTTTTTAGTCATCAAAGCTGCCATCGATAAAGGTAGAGCCGACGCACAAAAAAGCATTGACGAACAAACAGTAATGGCGGCAACAAATCTTGGCGATGTAGAAAAAGTTAAGCACCTAATCGCTGCCAATGCTGACGTTAATACTTTATATCCGCATATAAATTCTTTTACCGACGGACATACACCGCTCTTAGTTGCTGCCCGCGATGGACATACAGAAATAGTCAAAGCATTACTAGCATCGGGGGCAAAAGTTCGGGTTGAAGATTGGGTATTTAAAGGTGCGCCAATTCATAAGTCAACTTATAACGGCAATGTAGAAATTTTGAAAATGTTGATCGCTCATCCTGATATTGACCTCGATATTCAAGGAAAAATCAACGGATATACACCTCTGCACGATGCTTTATGGCATGGATTTACAGAATGTGCGGAAATTTTGATCAATGCTGGAGCAAGATTAGACCTCAAAGGACATGACGGGAAAACGCCTTTAAAAATTGCGTTGGATGTTTACGATGCTGAGGATGATTTAGTCAAATTAATTCAATCGAAAATGGCGGCTTAACTTAGGGAGAATAAATTATTATGCTAGTTTCTTCTTTGTATAAAACTGGACAGAAACACCACCTGCGGAAGATAGCTAAAAATGAAGATGCTCTAGCTAAGTTACTAGGTAAAAAAATTGGGATTTTAATTGAAAGCGACTTCTACGAGCATGAGATGTGGTACTACCATTATCGTTTTGCTGAAGAAGGGGCAGACGTTCATTTATTAACGCGATTGTGGGGACAACCATCTCTAACTTTTAAGGGACACGAGTATCATGCACCCCTCGATTGCAATCAAAGTTTTGAAGATATTAGCGATGAGGAATTAAAAACCTATGCTGCTATTATTGTGCCATCAGCTTTTGTGAGCGATCGCCTGCGTTATTCGGAAGATGTCAATAAACTCCCTCCAGCTACAGAGTTTATCCAACGAGTTTTTGCTCAACCGAGCCTTCTTAAAGGCATTATTTGTCATGGAATGTGGTTAGTTGCGCCCGTCCCCGAATTAGTCAAAGGTCGCCCGGTTACTTGTCACAATAATTTGCATAGCGATGTCGTTAATATGGGTGCGATTTATACAGATAAAGATGTCGTGGTAGATGGAGATTTGATTACTGGGCGTTCGGGCGCTCACTGTCACTTGTTTGCTCAAAAAATTATTCAAATTTTGGCAGCTTAGAAACTAAATTGAGGTTTGCCAAAAAACAAACTACCCTTGCTATCTTAGGCAGGGTAGTTTGTTTGTAAAACTTAAAAATAATATCTAATTAATTTTCTTTATCTACTTCACCGCTATAACCAGGAGAAGCTTCATAAAGCGCGTCTAAGTGAGCGCGGGCATCTTGAACGTCAATGGAGCGCATAACTAAAAGCGGATCTTTAATTATTTTGCCCGTATTATCTAAAAATTCTGGGTGGGGTACGCTACGAGCCATTCTAGAACCATACTTACCGCGATCGCCATAGGATGACTGCCCTCTAGAATAAACGCCATCACCCTCCACACTAAACATAATTAAGTTGCGAATTAAATTGCTAACTGCAATCAAGGCAAGAGTTGTAAAAGCTAAAATGTAAAGTAGGTGTAACATAGCGCTGTTCTCCAAAGCAGTCGGTTTAAAAAGTCTTTCAAAAGGTGTATTAACTTATCTAACACTCAATAATTGATTATTGAGTGTCTTTAGATTTTATTTAGGATTCTCGCTTTCATCCCAGTTAGAAGTTTGCAAGCGCGCCCGCATTGCTACTTTCCAACATTCTGTTACTAATTGATGCCAAGGCATAAGTGCGGACATTTCAATTCCCACTTGTTCTCCTGTAGCCTCAAACATAATTTGCGCGACGCTTACTTCTTGCTTTGCCTGTTTGACGCGCTCTAGTAAGTCTGATTGCTCTAGGGGAGTCAAAAAATCGATTCTCTCAGTTTCCAGTAACGCCAGACTACGCCCAAACCAGTACTGAAAGTCTTGCAAAAGTGGCTTCAACACTGTTTTGAGCAATTCTGGCTCTGGCAAGTTTGAGTTCAGCATGAATATAAAACAAATTAGTATTCTCCCTTCCTATATTAACTTACTTTAAGTTTCTTAATAATTTGCAATTAAGTTTAACGACAAAGCAGGAGTTTGGGCTGAAATAGCGCTAAATTAAGCTTTTTGAAACTTTAGCTCCAATATTCGAGCAAATAGGTGGGAGTCAAATAGATAAAATAAAGATAGTAAAAACTAATAAATCGGTCTTAAGGTTTAGGTAAAAATACTCAAACCAAAAGGAAAAAGTAGGCGATCGCATTAAATAGTAATAATTATGCGATCGTTAAAACCGCCGTTCGTCCTAGCCAAACAAAATAAATCCGCCAATGTCAGCCTCCGTATCTCCCGAATCAGAAAGAATGTATTTGCCTCGTAGTAGCGAATCGACAGAACTACAAAAAATTCGCCACACCGCGTCTCATGTGATGGCAATGGCGGTACAAAAGCTATTTCCCCAGGCACAAGTGACCATCGGGCCTTGGATTGAAAATGGGTTTTACTACGACTTTGACAACCCCGAACCATTTACCGAAAAGGATCTTAAAGCCATCCAAAAAGAGATGGTGAAAATTATCAATCGCAAGTTGCCTGTAATTCGCGAAGAAGTAAACAGGGAAGAAGCAACTAGCCGGATTAAACAACTGAACGAGCCTTACAAGTTAGAGATTTTAGAAGGCATCAACGAACCGATTACAATTTACCACCTAGGCAATGAGTGGTGGGACTTGTGCGCGGGACCGCACGTAGAAAATACTAGCGATTTGAATCCAAAAGCAATTGAACTAGAAAGCGTCGCTGG
>JAPJOW010000132.1 GCA_030826005.1 Aliterella sp. RAGGC_92 | reverse complement strand
GCGATCGCTATTAATGCTTAATTCTTCTAAAATATCAGCAGGTGTATCATCAGCTTCAGCAAGCTGTCTTCTGGCTTCGGTGGAGGTATTGGAATCGAACATTATCTATTCAATATAGAGAGAAATGGATATAAGGAGAAATAAAAGAACGTGAATAAGCAGCTAAGTATTTACTAGAGTAGGAGTCGAAGTATGACGACCATCGCATCTGAGCAAAAAATTTGGACTGACGAGGAATTCATGGCATTGCCAGAAGATGAGCGCTATGAATTAGTAAATGGGGAACTGGTAAACATTGGCAATTCAGGGATGGAGCATGGCAATATAGCCAGTAACCTAATTATGTTTCTGGGCGCACCCGTGCGATCGCAAAAGTTAGGAGTAATCTGCGATTCTAGTACAGCCTTCACTATGAAAACAGGCAATAAGCGATCGCCCAATGTGTCTTTTATTGCGAAAGAACGGCTGCAAGGAATCAAGCGATTGCCAAAAGGCTATTTCCAAGGTTCACCCGATCTAGCTGTGGAAATTCTTTCTCCTAGCAATACAGTGGAGGAGATGACGGGCAAAATCGTGGAGTTCTTCGAGAACGGGACGTGCCTTGTTTGGGTGATTCATCCTGACGAGCAATATATACTGGTTTATCACAGCACTAGCCCCGATCGCCTGTTGCGCCTAGAAGACTCATTGGATGGTGAAGAAGTTATCCCTGGTTTTTCCTTAGCTGTTGCAGAACTCTTTGCAGAATTGGATTTTTGATTCATCTTTCTGTTTTTTGTGCCATTACTTGTCGTCGATACCCGAAAATAGCTCATAGTCCGATTAATTGTTGATACTCTTTTAAAAATTTCTGTAATTGCGGTTCTTTTTGAATTAAGATTGCCAATTGTCCCATCTGTCCTTTTGTCCGCATCAGACGAAACATATCTACAGCAAATAGTTGTACCCATTCGGCGGTCGCAACTCGACTCAACCAGCTAAAAGCGTTGTAAGCTTGGTTGGCATCATTAGCTCTAACAGTTAAACCAATCGTTGTCGCGTAACGTATTGATGGTTCAGTAGAAAAGCTAATACTATTGCCTTTACCTTCTAAAATTGGGGCTAAATTGGGTAGTGTTTCGTAGAGAGTTATAAAAGCGGCAAATTCCGCCGCCGCAGCGATTCCAACGGCGGGAGCAATGTCTAAACTAGCTCCATGTAGTAAACTTGCCATTACCCACGATCGCGGAGAAGGCCAAGCAGGTTGTTGGGGATCTATTTTATGCAGCAAACTAGGGCGAAAAGAAAGAAATGCGATCGTTTGTTCGTGTACCCCAGTTTCTAAAGCATAGGTTTTAAAACTCTCAAAATCGGCTTCTACTTGCAGGTGTAGAAAGCGATTAGCCAAAGGAGAAGGCATATCAAACACTGAGGCGCGATCTTCTTTACGATTGCCTGCTGCCCATACATACCAGCCTTCAGGGACGGTATAAGAGCCAACGCGCCGATCTAAAATTAGCTGTTGGGCGACTCCTTGCATTGCTGGAGGGGCCATGTTAAGTTCATCTAAAAATAAGATACCTTTACCGTTACGGGGTAAAAACTCCGGCGGATACCATTTAGAAATGCCATCTTCCGCTACAGGTAAACCGCGTAAATCTGTAGGTGCAAGTTGAGAAAGGCGCACGTCTACAAAATCGAGATCGTATTCTTGGGCAATTTGGGCAACAATGCTTGATTTGCCAATCCCCGGAGCGCCCCAAATCATGACGCTGACTTGGATTTGTTGGTTAATTAGATGATTTAGATAGGTTTTGAGTTCGTTGGGGGTCACGGGAAATCAGGCGATCGCATTTAACAAACTTAGGATACCCAGTTATTAGGTTATAGCGCTCTACACTGACAATAGCCGCACCGCTTCCCCAAAGGGAAACGCTGACAATTCCAATCCACCAGGAGTTACAACCCAAAGTACGGGCAATTTTGGGGGATTATCGGGAAACGTGCCATAACCATCGGTAAGATAAATGCAAACCCCTTGAGTGTAACCATCCCAAGAAGCTTGTACTTTGTCAAAAAACGGCACAAAGGAAGTTCCGCCGCCACCTTTTGGGGGCGGAATTACGCTTTCACTATTAAGAGAAAAAGCGCCGTAAGCTTCCGCATCGACATAATAAAGATCGCATTTTAGATGTGGGTAAGCATTGAGAATTCCTTTTACCTCACTTAAAAACATTTGTAGTTGCCCGTTGTCAATCGAACCACTGGTATCGACGGCGGCAAATACTTGTACAGATTCGCCTATAAGTGTTTCTAAATATAATCCTCGTCCAATAAAACGGCGATCGAAGCCCATAAAATCTGTAGGAGTTTGGACTAAATAACGCCACAAATGCGATCGCCAATCTAGTTGAGGAGAAGTCAATAACCCTAATTCTCGCTCCATCCCGGCGGGTAAATTGCCTTGGTTTGTGGTTCGAGCAATAATTGATGCTTGTTGCAGAGCGTTACGCCAATGAGCTTCTAGGGCGGCTTTTCGGGCATTAGATAAACTGTCATCGTTTAATCCTGGTGCAGCGTCTAGCAAGTCACAATCGGCTAAACAAAATCGTTGCTCTACTTCAGTTTGCAGAATTTCATAGACTTCTTCAACGGAGAGATGTTCTAATTTTGGATCTCTAATTCCGCCAGAAGGTAATTCAAAAGCTCCTTGCTGGGCGATCGCGCCATTAACTACAATATCGGCGGCAATGTTCCATAATTTCGGCTCTCTAACTCCCCTACGCAATACGTGCAAAAGCGCCGCGTGTAAGACTTCATGGAGTAGTAAGGCTGTTTGCTGACTGCTTGACAATGCTTGTAAAAAATCTGGATTGAAGTAAATATCTTTACCATCAGTGGCGGCGGTTAATATTTCTGGGGAAGGGATGAATTTAGCAAATAAAGCTAATGTTGCAAAAAAGGGCGATTTCATTCGCAGACGCAACAGGGAAGCACTGATGATTTTTGAATCAATATCATTCATGAGTTTTATCTCGCGCCGATAGATTGCTCTTTGATGCGTTTTTTTGCTGCGTCTGCAACAGCTTGATCTTTGTCGGTTGTTAAACTCTGTAAGACTTCTAGAGTTGTATTTTTATTTTGAGTAACTGCTTGGCGGACTTCCTCAAATTTATCTTTTGCTAACTTGATTAAAAGCTTTAGAGAAGTATTTGGGTGTTGAGCTACAGCTTTACGGACGTATTTACTGGAATCGCTTGCTAGTTTGTCTAAAATCTCTAACGATGCGTGCTGATTTTCAGCAATAGCTTGACGCACTAAGCGATCGCTATCTCTAGATAAACGTTGCAAAATTTGTAACGGTGTCTGCTGATTTTTTGCAACTTCCATACGAACATAAGGACTAAGATCCTCTGCTAATGTCTCTAATATTTGTAGCTCTGTGCGCTCGTGTGCTGCAACGGCTTGGCGGACTAATCGCTCTGAATGACTTGCTAATTGAGTAAGAGTAGCTTCTGGAATCTTTGGATTTTTAGCAACGCCAACACAAACAAAGGATTGAGATTCTATTGCCAAAGTGTTTAAAACGTCTGTGGGAAGATGAGGATTTCGAGCAACTTGTCTGCGGACATGGCGAGAGCGATCGCTTACCAATTTTACTAAAATCTCTACTGGCGTATTGAGATTTTGAGCAACTGTTGCTCTACAGTGATGAGAGGAGTCGCTTGCCAGTTTTGCTAAGGTTTGAAGTGAGGTTTTGCTATCTTCAGCAACCGCTCTACGAATCTCCTCTTGTTCGTCATTTGCTAGTTTGTCTAAAATATTTTGCGTAGTATTTGGATATTGAATAACTTTTCGGCGAGTAGAATTGTCTGGATCGCTTGCTAAGATTTCTAAAATAGGAATTGATGGAGCGATTTTTCTTTCTATAACTTGCACGATTTCCATTGCAGTAGCAGAAACCTTTGGATTTTCCATAACTGCATTACGAACATGGCGATCGCGGTGACTTGCTAATTTTTCTAAAGTTTTGACTGACACATTAGGATGTTGCGGAACTATTATGCAAAGCTCGTAGTACCGATTGGCAATTAGTTCATCTAAAATATCTGCTGAAGTCCGGGGATTTTGAGCTATTGCTTTACGCACATATATATGTTGATTTGACGCAGTAGCTAATTGCTCTAATAAACTCAATGGAGTAGCTAAATTTGCAGCCACACCAGCACGGACATATTCATCTTTATCTAAGGCTAATTTTTTTAAAATCTCAACTGCTGTAGTCGAACTACGTGCTAAAGAAAGCCGAATAAATCTACACTCAGGATCTTCCAGCATTAATAAGCTGAAAATAGGATTAGCAGTAACTTCATCAGGAAACTCTACACCTAGCTTTAGTAAAACTTCTGTATGTGTATTAGAATTACTAGCTACTAAAGCGCGGATAGAGAATTCGCTCTCTTTACTTAATTCTGTCAAAACCTCCACAGGTGTATCACTAGCTTCAGCAAGCTTGCGTTTACTTTCTGTGGAGGTTTCATTGTCAAGCATTATTTTAAAGTTGCAAAAGTAAGCTTGTTTACAGTCTGACTAATTACGAATAAAACTATAAATATTTGATTATTTAATCCAGTTAAATTAAAAGTTTGCTTCAACGGCGCTTGATTTTTGTTGGCTCAATACTTGTAACTGCTTCTTTCAACGTCAAAATTCGGCTGCGCTGCTGGTGAACGTTGAATTGGTATACTTGATTGTTTGTAATATCAAATCCTGTCAACCAACCGCTTTTAGGGTGATAAGCGCCAGTGTCGATATCAATCCAACCTTGTCCTTGAGCGAGTTTACCCGGCGTAACTCCCGGTAAAGTAAAAGTAATCGTATGACCGATCACAATTAACTTATCGCTAAAGTAAGGTGTTTCCATGCTGTGAAATTCGTCTCTTACCCAGCAAAGCTGATCGGAAGTTTGGGCTTCTAGAGGCATTTTGGGGTCAACCCCAGCATGAACTAATAGTACATCGCCTAAATCTAAGTAAGTAGGCAAATTTTTCATCCATTCTAAATGTTCTTCGGGAATGGTTGAATCTGGATAGCTAGTAATAGTTGCATAACCACCACTATAAAGCCACGATTGTTGTACTTGGGCTGCCATCTCACCGCCGCTTACAACATCTATTAGCATCTGCTCGTGATTGCCTAATATACAACCATCAGCATTGTTTTTAACAAACTCTACAACTTTCGAGCTTTGCGGCCCTCGATCGATTAAGTCTCCGATAAAATAAATTTTATCTTCTTTATCAGGAGAAATCGCTTCTAATAAACCCATTAACCCGTTATAGTGACCGTGAACATCACCAATGACGATGCGACGATTACTTGTTTCCTGCATTATGACGTTCGATCCTTAGTTTTAAAAATAAGTGAATATTATTACTACAACTTGTTTAGCTTAAATTTCAGAAATAATTAGATAAATCAAGCCTACTATCCTTAATTGTAATTCTGTCTTAATAAATTGTTATATAACTTTTAATATTTATGACTGCAAATGTATCTCAAGTAACAGCCACAATTAACGCTCTTAAGCAGCCAACGCGCGGGGAATGGGTAGAACAAGCGATCGCCAATTTGGATATCATCTTACTCGATCACTCACACTGTGAGCGTAAAGCGGCGGGAGTAGCCTTAAACTTGATGTTTCGCTATCCATCAAATGCGCTATTAGTCCGCAAACTGACGGCGATCGCTCGTGAGGAATTGGAACACTTTGAGCTAGTCAATCAGTGGCTAGAAAAGCGGGGTATTCCTTTAGGTTATCTATCATCGCCGCCTTACGGCGCTAAGTTAAAAACCCAAATCCGTCCCCAAGAACCGAATCGCTTATTAGATTCCTTGCTAGTTTCAGGGTTAATAGAAGCCCGCAGTCACGAGCGATTGGGCTTATTAGCCGAATATTGTCCTCACCCAGAACTATCTCAATTTTATCGCAGTTTAATGGCATCGGAGGCTCGTCATTACGGGGTTTACTGGCTTTTAGCCGATACTTATTTTGATAGTAAAGTTGTTAGTCATAGAAGGGAAGAATTAGCTATTTTTGAAAGCGAAATTCTCGCGACGCTTCATTTTGAACCAAGGATTCATAGTTAAGCCCCCCAACCCCCAATTCTGGGGGAGCAATATTTCTTCAAGTCCCTCCAACCCCCAATTCTGGGGGAGTAATATTTCTTCAAGTCCCCCAATCTTGGGGGACTTAGGGGGCGAACCCCATAAAATTAACTACCCAAATATTGCCTATTTAATATGATTCAAGCTCAATACAAAGACTTTATAATTCGAGATTGGCAAGTGCGCGATCGCATTTTTGCTTCCGAAGTAATTCGTTCGGTACTCACTGATTACGGCTTACCTTGGGAATCAAGGGGCGCAGATCGAGATGTAATTGATGTAGAGGAATGTTATTTAGCTACTGGAGGCGAATTTTGGGTAGTTGAACAGCAAAATATCATTGTAGGAACGAGCGCTTATTACCCCACCAGTCGCGGTAAAAATGCTGTAGAGATTCGCAAAATGTACCTGCTACCAATAGCGAGGGGAAAGGGACTGGGGAGATATTTGTTACAAGAATTAGAAAGCGCGATCGCCCTTCGGGGGTTTGAACAAATCTGGCTAGAAACGGCGAGTGTTTTAGCCCAAGCAGTAAAACTCTACGAGACTAGCGGTTATTTGCCGACTGAAGGTGTCGAGACTCCAAGATGCGATCGCTTATATCTTAAATCTTTAAATATTCTCCCCCCTTGTTAAGGGGAGGCAAAAAGCGGTGTAGCATAGCTTCCCGCTTTGTTGTCGTGGGCTGGGGGGGGATCTCCCATCAACGCTAAAAAGCGTCCTGCAACTCGTAAAAATCGGGGGAAATGTAATCTTTCCGCAGCGGCCAGCCCACCCAATCTTCTGGCATCAAAATTCGCTTCAAGTTTGGGTGTCCTTCGTAGATAATCCCATACATATCAAAGGTTTCACGCTCTTGAAAGTCCGCAGTTTTCCAGATCCAGTATACCGAAGGTACTCTTGGATCGGTACGGGGTAAGAATACCTTAACGCGCACTTCTTCGGGGCGATCGGCATTGTCGCTCACCTTAATTAAGTGATAGACACTAACCAAATCTTGCCCAGCGCCTAAATCGTAACCGCACTGAAATTGCAGGTAATTAAACCCGTAAGCATAAAGCGCCGTAGCTACTGGTAGTAAATACTGACGGTCAACTTTAATAATTTCTGTACCACTGCGATCGCGTTCTATAGCTTCATGAGCAAAACCGTTTTTTGTTAACCACTGGGATGTTTTCCCAGCTTCAACAATCTGGGATGCTTCCGGCGTGGCTGATTCTTGGGTTTCGGGTGTTGATTCCTCTGTCACTTATGCCTGCTCCTTTTGTGTTTGCTGCAAAGCTGGTGCTACAGGCATTCCCATTCCTTCTGTCAATTCTTTTGGCGCAGATAGTCGAGTTGCTGACTGCAAGTATGTTCCCGTCAGTACCGAATCTACTACCTTCATATTGTGGGCAGTGCTGTAGTAGCGATGAACTTGCTGAATTTGACCGCGCTCTTGAATAGAATTATTGCTAATCTTTTTCCGCAACTTAATAATTGCATCAATAATTGCTTCAGGACGAGGCGGACAACCGGGTAAATAAACATCTACAGGAATTAGTTTATCTACACCTCTAACGGCGGTAGGCGAATCGACGCTAAACATTCCTCCCGTAATTGTGCAAGCACCCATCGCAATTACATATTTGGGTTCGGGCATTTGCTCGTACAGCCGGACTAATTGGGGGGCCATCTTCATTGTGATCGTCCCCGCCGTAATGATTAAATCGGCTTGCCTAGGGCTAGAACGCGGAATTAAACCAAAACGGTCAAAATCAAACCGCGAACCGATTAGTGCCGCAAATTCAATAAAGCAGCAGGCAGTACCAAATAGTAAGGGCCACAAACTTGAAAGTTTCGACCAGTTGTAGAGGTCGTCTACGGTTGTGAGAATGACATTTTCTGAGAGGTCTTGAGTAACGCTAGAGCGATCGATGGGGTTAATAATTCGCTCTTGCTGCTCGTTAGTATTTGGTGTCTTATTAGTATTCAAGACCATTCTAAAGCTCCTTTACGCCAAGCATAAACCAGGGCAACTACAAGAATTGCAATAAAAATCAAAGCTTCCACAAATGCCAATAGTCCCAGGCGGCTAAAAGCTACAGCCCAAGGATAAAGAAACACGGTTTCTACGTCAAAAACGACAAAAACCAGCGCAAACATATAGTAGCGGATGTTGAACTGAATCCAAGCACCGCCAAAAGGCTCCATACCCGACTCGTAGGTAGTGCGTCGTTCGGGGTTACGACCACTAGGACGGAGCAGTTTGGATGCGGAGAGGGCTAGGGCAGGAACTAGGCTGCACACTAGGATGAAGCCTAGTAAATATTCATAACCACTGAGGACAAACACTTATAATTACCGCTCTATTTTGTAAATATTTTTGTTACTTACTTGTACCAGTATATCGAGCTAGTTGTCACCACTGCGGTAAAAAACAAGTATTTTGCTTTATTAAGTTGGCTTTTGCTGACGATAGAAAAAGATAATAATACTTGGTGCGTTGCTAATTCATTAATTGATTTTTGGAAAAGCTGCGCCCTATGTCATAATTTTTAACAGATATTCTAAGAAACTGCACTTGCAACCAACTATCTAAGCCATGAGCGACCCTGCTGTTGAAACCAAAGCGCTAGACCGCTACGAATGCCGTGCCTGTGGCTACATTTACGAACCTAGTAAGGGTGACAGCAAACACCCGATCGAGCCAGGAACGCCTTTTACAGAACTACCCGGCTCTTGGCGATGTCCGGTGTGTGGGGTGCGGACTTCTCAGTTTGAAAATATTGGCCCGTCGGGTACAGCGTCGGGTTTTCAAGAAAATCTTAGCTTTGGACTGGGTGTAAATAAACTAACGCCAGCGCAAAAAAATTTACTGATTTTTGGCGGTTTGGCTTTGGGCGTATTATTCTTTCTCAGCTTATACGGGTTACAATAACTACGCAATTATTAAGTAAAGTAACAATTTTACTTAGCGATACGCGATCGCATCCTGCAATTACTTTTTTTCCTAAACTTGACACCTACTAATGTTTTCACTTTTTTCTCTTTGGCAACGAGTTGTCGTACTTTTAGCAGTGGTCGTACTGTGCATCGGTTGTAGTAGCGTACCAACTCTCGAATCTAACCCTTGGCAAGTGCTGAGCGTACCCTCAGAAGCTAATTTTCAAGATATTACTTTTGCTGATGATTCTCAGCACGGTTGGCTGGTGGGGAGCAAATCTACAATTTTAGAAACCCACGACGGCGGCGATTCTTGGCAACCAGTTAGTTTAGACTTAGACGACCAAAATTATCTATTTTCGGCGGTAAGTTTTAAGGGCGATGAAGGCTGGATTGCTGGCGAACCGTCGATATTACTTCATACTACTGATAAAGGTAAATCTTGGTCGCGGATTCCTTTAAGTGAAAAACTGCCTGGTAAACCCGATAGTATTGTCGCTTTAAGTCCTAATACCGCCGAAATGACTACGGATGTGGGCGCGATTTATCGGACAACCGATGGTGGCAAAAACTGGAAAGCAATGGTACAAGAAGCGGTAGGCGTACTGCGAAATATCGATCGCTCTGATGATGGTAGATACCTAGCAGTTTCAGCAAAAGGTAACTTTTATTCTACTTGGGAGCCTGGTCAAGATGCTTGGCAAGGACACAACCGCAATAGTTCCAGACGCGTGCAAAATATGGGTTTTGGCAAAGATGGACGGTTGTGGATGTTAGCGCGTGGCGGTCAGATTCAATTTAGTCAGCCAAATACCCTAGATGTGTGGGATGAAGCTCAATACCCCGAATTTTCTACTAGCTGGGGATTAATTGACTTAGCTTATCGGACCCCAGAAGAAATCTGGTTGGCTGGCGGTAGCGGGAACTTACTTTGTAGTCTCGATGGTGGTAAAACTTGGCTTAAAGACCGGGAAATTGAAAACGTGCCATCTAATTTATACAAAATAGTGTTCGTCAAACCAGACCAAGGGTTTATTATCGGTCAGCGTGGCATTTTGTTGAAGTATCAACCATCGGCACAAGCGGCAGCTTAGTAGTTACGATGGGTTGTAGGTATAAAATTCTAGAAAAAAGAAGCTGCAACGGATAGGTTTTGATGGGAGTTTCGTAGGATAATAGTTATATCTAGGCTAAAAAAATTAGCTTTTAATGTAGAGATATTACTTTATGATTTAGGAAAGTAATACCCAATTAATCGCTGATTGATATTTGTTGAAAAGGAGAAAGTTGAATGTCGGGAGTTACCGGAGAACGTCCATTTGGGGACATCATTACTAGCGTTCGTTATTGGGTGATTCACAGTATCACTATTCCCGCGTTGTTTATTGCTGGCTGGTTGTTCATCCAAACAGGTTTAGCTTACGATGCTTTTGGTACGCCAAGACCAAACGAATATTACACCCCAGAACGCCAAGAATTGCCCATCGTGCGCGATCGCTATCAAGGTAAGCAACAAATTGACCAATTTATCGGTAAGTAATTTAATATGACAAACACAAATCAACCCATTCAATACCCCATTTTTACCGTTCGCTGGATAGCAGTTCACACTCTTGCTGTACCCTCAGTATTTTTCTTGGGTGCGATCGCGGCTATGCAATTTATTCAACGATAGGAGAAACTGATGCCAGAAAGATTACCGAATCCTAATCGTCAGCCTGTTGAACTAAACCGCACTTCGCTGTTTTTAGGTTTATTACTTGTTTTTGTACTTGGTATCCTGTTTTCGAGTTATTTCTTTAACTAATAAACTAGGTTACGATTTTGTTATTAAGGGAGGATTAAAATTGTGAATGCAAGCGGCAGAATTCCTTTGTGGATAGTAGCTACTATTGCTGGACTAGGTGTAATTGTAGTAGTAGGCACTTTCTTTTATGGTTCTTATACCCACATGGGTTCGTCTTTGTAATAGATTTAGCAGTTGCTTAGAGCAATAAGGTTTAAAAAAACCGCCACTATTAGTAGTGGCGGTTTTTAATGTTTGTCGGCTTAATTTTTTACGGTATCTTCTCGTTCAATGTACAAGAACATAAACACCAAACCTACCGCCGGAAACACCAAGCAAGTTAAGGGAACTAAAAGCGATGGTAAGAAAGAAGATGTAAATAACATCTGTTAATCTCCACTATTGATAAAACAATTATTGAACTTGACTTTACTGCATATTGCCATCAATTAAGCAATTTATCAAAATTTTTAACAAAGTTGTCATTTATCTGCCCTCAATCGAAAATTAATCTATCTATGTGTAGAAGGAATTTTTTAATTAATCGGCTCTTTATGGCTAAAAAATTAGTTTTTCTTGATCGCGTAGCAAAATCGACCAATACGGGCTTTATTGGCAGCAATCGATTCTGTAGTTAGAGACTTTAAGCCTTGGAAAAATGGTAACAAATTATTAGTTTTCGCACCGTCTAAACTTGATTCGTTGGAGTTCCATTTTTCCCACCATTCCCAATCTTTTAATTCTTGGGGAATAACATCTACCGTAAATAGGTAAACTCCTGGATCGAGATCGTTAGAATTAATTTTAGTTACAAAACTAATATTG
>JAPJOW010000131.1 GCA_030826005.1 Aliterella sp. RAGGC_92 | reverse complement strand
TTTAAAACCAACGAATACGCTAATTTATTGGGGGGAAAACAATTTGAACCCAAAGAAGAAAACCCAATGCTGGGTTGGCGGGGTGCAAGTCGCTATTATGATGAACGTTACCGCGAAGCTTACGCGCTAGAATGTCACGCCTTAAAGCGAGTACGGGATGAAATGGGTTTAATCAACGTTATCCCAATGATTCCTTTTTGTCGTACCCCCGATGAAGGTAAGCGAGTAATTGCAGAGATGGCAAAACACGGCTTAGAAAGGGGTGTTAATGGGCTAGAAGTTTATGTAATGTGCGAATTGCCAAGTAATGTAATTATGGCAGACGAATTTAGTCAAGTATTTGATGGCTTTTCGATTGGCTCTAACGATCTAACGCAACTAACATTAGGGTTAGATCGAGATTCGGCATTAGTTTCGCATTTATTTGACGAACGCAACCAGGGAGTAAAGCGAATGGTACAAATGGCGATCGCATCAGCTAAGAAAAATCATCGCAAAATTGGCATTTGCGGTCAAGCACCCAGCGATTACCCAGAGTTTGCTAAGTTCTTAGTAGAGCAAGGTATCGACTCTATTAGTCTCAATCCTGACTCGGTACTCAAGACTTTGCTGATAGTAGCGGACGCAGAAAAGGTATCTTAGTTTGAATATCCTTTGAGCTAAGAATCCTTGTAATATGTTTGCATCGAACAAGCGTCCTAACTCAATTCCCTGGTTTTGGATTAGTTTAGCGGTGGTATTTTTACTCTCCGTATTCCTGAGATTTTGGGGCTTAGGGCGCTTTAATACCTTTGTATTTGATGAAGTTTACTACGCCAAGTTTGCCAACAACTATCTTACCAATACCAAGTTTTTCAACGCTCATCCACCTTTAAGTCAGTATATTATCGCGATCGGAATTTGGATTGGCAGCCATCTTCCCATCGGACAAGACAACGTTAATACGCTAACTGGTTCGTTGCGTTCTACTTGGAGTTACCGTTGGATTAATGCTTTTACCGGATCGTTTATTCCTTTAGTTATAGCGGCGATCGCCTATCAAATTAGTTTACGCCGAAGTTACGCCCTAATTGCCGCTTTATTTGCCGCCGCCGATGGTTTATTTTTAGTAGAGTCCCGCTACGCCCTAAATAATATCTATCTGGTCATTTTTGGGCTACTAGGGCAATTATTTTTACTATTAGGACTCAAAACACATAATATCCAACGCAGCCTCTATTTAGCCCTCGCTGGGGTGTGGTTTGGTGCATCTGCCGCAATTAAGTGGAATGGTTTATGGTTTTTGCTGGGAATTTATTTTCTTTGGTTAGCTGCTTGGGCGATTAAATGGCTAAATCCGCTCAAAAATGCTTATACAAGTCGCCAAAATACTACACCTCTGCAAAACCTAACTCAGCTTAAGATAGGACACATTTTAATTTACTTAGCAATTATTCCCGTTGCCATTTACAGCCTAGCTTGGATTCCTCACCTGCAACAAAACCCCACTCCCAACTTTTGGGAGATGCAGATAAAAATTTTGTCTTATCACGAAAGAATTGGCGATGGGGCAAAAGTGCATCCGTACTGTTCTGATTGGTACACTTGGTTATTAATGTTGCGTCCTGTAGCGTACTTTTATCGCACCGCAGCTAGTACCACTCAACCATTGGTTTTTGATACCCCGCCGTTACCTACAACCGCCGCCAAGGTAATTTATGACGTTCATGCAATGGGCAATCCGGTGTTGTGGTGGCTGTCTACCGCCGCAATTTTTTATATGCTGTGGCTAGTGTTGCGCCATAGTTGGTCTACGCAAAAATTTAGCCTATTTTCTCAAATCAGCGATCGCCAAGTTACCGATAATTGGATTATGTTGTATCTAGTTCTCAATTGGCTGGCTAACTTGCTGCCTTGGATACCCGTAACGCGCTGTACGTTTATTTATCACTATATGGGCGCTTCGGTATTTTCGGGGCTGGCGATCGCGCATTTTGTCAGTAATTGGTTGCAAAGCTACCGTTCGCCAGTACGGATACTAGGTTTAACAACTATTTTATTGATTCTTTTAGCTTTTGTATTTTGGATGCCCGTTTATTTAGGTTTACCGTTATCTTTGACAGAATATCGCTGGCGTTTACCTTACTTTAATTCTGCCCAGCTACCGCTATGGATAAAGCAATTACTGCCTAATTGGATTTAAACGCGCGTAAATATCGCCCGGTAAACAGGTTCGTTACGCGCTAAAGTTGTTTGTTCTCTTTCGGTAGCAACAGGCAAAGGATTAGGTGTTAGCAAGGGTTCTGGGCTTTGTAAAGTAAAGTCTGGGTGGAGTGCAAAGCGATCGCGCATTTCTAATAACAATCCCTCGATATCCGATTGCAGAAACACCATCCCACCCTTAGCTAAATAAGTTGCTAATTCTGCCACTAATTGCGGCTGCAACAGCCTTCTTTTCGCATGACGATTTTTGAACCAAGGATCGGGAAACTGAATCGTAACGCGCTGTAACGTGCCTGAGGAAAGAGATTTGAGTAAAGGTGCAAGCGGATTATTGACATTGCAAAATAGATAATGCAAATTAGTTAAGTTTAGTTTGCGAGTAGTTAAAATCGCCTCATCTACTAAAACTTCGCGGATTTCTAACCCCAAATAATTCCAACTAGGTTCTAATTGTGCCATTTCTAGCAAAAACTGCCCCCTAGCGCAGCCAATATCTAAATGTAGCGGTTGAGTAGAGTTTTGATAAATTTGTTGCCAATTAAGCGGATTAATTGGCTTTATATACTTAATTGCTAACGGGTTAACGTGCTGGCGGACTCGAACAGGTGACAATTAAAAACTCCTCGTTTTAAGGTTGACGACAGATCCCAAATACCGAAGTGTAACCATGTAAAAAGGTGTTGCCACTAACCGGGCCAATTTCACCACTACAGAAAAAACCACCTAACGGAACATCGTTCAAATAGCTTTGAAATAAACCAGAATCAAAATTTGGCTTTCCATACAACCCCTCACCCCTTCCCAAACAAGAAAACATCAAAGCGCCGGCTTCTTTTGGCTGGGTTTGGCTAGATTTTTGATACTTTTGCAGCCACCATTCTAAGTCTTCCGCCGAAGTTTGAGCATCGCGGAGGTGGAATTGAATCCGTTGACCCGGACGAATGCGATCGCCAATAGCGATCGCCCCTACATTCGGATCTACTCCTAACAAGTTGCGAATTAAAAAGTCTCCCTGTTCTAAATCTTGTTTAAATTCGTCCCGCGTCACGCCAATAAATAAAGCCGTTTGCGCTAGGCGTTGGTCTTCTTCATTCAAGCTTTCAATTAGTTGCCGCAACTGGGCTAAAGGCGGTTTTTCATCTAATTCTAAAATAATATTGCGATCGCTCGAACTTACTTGATACGGCTTACCAATCGGTCGGCATCCTTGAGCTACAATCGTTTCTAAAACAATGTTGCCGCTTAAAGCTACCCCAATAGTTCCTTCGCGGTAAAGAAATTCGTTGCAAAATAAGCCCGTAAGACCTGGATTTGAACCCCCACTAGCCAATCCGCCTACAGTTACAGAACCCGGATAGGCAAAATCTAGTCCTTGCAATAAATCGTTAATTTTACTAGAAAACGGATCGGATAATAAAATAAATTGTGGGGAGCAATCGGGTTCTACTCCAATCAAATCTACCCAAGCCTGCGGCGGACTATCAAGATCGGGCAATTCTTCCGGCACAATATGAAATGCCTGAATCTCCACATCTGGCAAGTGTGCTAGGCTCAAACTTAAAGCTGGGACATCTTCTAATTCTTGCACTTCTCCCCCAGGAGACACGCCGACAATTCCTCCCCCGCCACAGCCAATTAACACCTTAATATCTGTTAGCTTTGCTTGCAACAAAGGCAGCAAACGGGGATAGTCGCTAGTAAAAGCTGCCGAAATAAACACTATGGCTAAATCGGCGGGTGCTTGCAATTCAGTAGTAGCACCCTCTACCACCTCCGCCACCGCAGATTCTAAAGAGGGATGAGTTGATAGGGCATTTGCCCACTGCATTTTTGTCATGAGTTATACCGCGCCTGGTGTTATCACCAACATATCTAACTAAGATCGATTATTGCTTGCCAAAATAGCATCAGCTATTAGCTAGACTTCTACATTCAATCAGTTTGTTAAAACATCTACACCAACCTAGAAACTACAGTATAGTTGCCTGTATTGCTATAAATTAAGAACCCATGAAGGAGAAAACTAAATTAGTGCGTGTTAGCCTTTAAAAGTAAGCAAACAATATCTTTGACGCTATATCGCTCTGAGCAGCTTTCAACCTCAAAGGTTTCTTATACTAGAGACAAGAATACATTTGCAAAAAAATTTATGAGCAACATCAATCAACAAATCGAAGAAGAAAGAGACCAAGCCCGTACCGTCTGCGATACCAAAGGTGAAACTTCAGGAGAATGCGCCGCCGCTTGGGATGCGGTAGAAGAATTGCAAGCAGAAGCAGCCCACAAGCGCCAAGTAAAACCCAAAAATTCCTTAGAACAATTCTGCGATGACAACCCCGATGCTGCGGAATGTCGTCTTTACGAAGAATAAGTAGTAGAGCTTACTTAAATTTTTAGCAACGTAGGACACTAAGCTTAGTAGTGTACTTCGTTGCTTTTTTGTGCGATTGCGCTCCGCGCAGCGCCAAAGGCGATCGCGCTTTTGTAATTACGCTTATTTCCCTCAACCTATGCTTGCTGAAAATTGGCTTCGCTCTTTAATTTGGACAGACTACCGCTTGGCTGTCATATTCACAGTAATTTTGCCGTTGATATTGTTGCTTTGGGCATTAGCGCAAAAAGCCGAAGCGATCCAACGCCTACTGACAATTTACTGGCGGGTATCTAGCTTGCTGGCAATCTCCGTTTACTTACTAATTGCGGCATTTCCTGTCGGTTTTGTTGCTGGCATAATGGCGCGCATTTTAATTCCCATCTCGCTGTGGTTTTGGGTCGATCTCAATGAAGAAATCGCCGATCGCTCTCCAGGCGCGCTGACAATAACTTTTAATGCTTGGCGCTGGGCGATATCGGTTTATTGTGCAATCGGTGCGATCGCAACTACTCCCTTTTTACAGTGTGCAATCTCGGCAAGGGCGGTTTCAAACTCTTTTTGTCGTGCTTTTCTAGAGCCACCTTTACTATTTAAAGAGTATTTTCACCCCAATAGCCAACCAGGATTTTTAGGATTTTTGGGTATGGTGGGTTTAATATTTTATGTAGGCTGCTTAGTTTATTTTGTATTCTTTAAGTTAGGCAAGCAAGGACGTTCGGCACTTTCTTAGGCAATGATGATTCCTAATGCCAGCAAACGCTTAGAAGCGTACACGCTCAAAAAACCTCAAGAAGTCTTGATTGTAGACGTTGATATTGCTGGAGAAAGCGATCGCCTAATAATTTTCAAAGGCTTCTCTAGTTCTTTAATGCGTCCGACGGCATTCGATCTGGATGTGCCAATTTTACCGCCGGAAGCAAAAATTATTAGTATCGATCGCCTCCGCAGTCCTTACAATCCTGCCTCACCTCATTACCTCCAACAAGGACTATCGTGGGAGAGTATGGAATTACTACTTACCCAAGTAGGCGCTTAGTAGCTAAATATACTCCTTTAGCTACTTGCCAATATCTATAGCCGCAGCGAGAATTGGCATACTCATTAATTGGATTAAGCAATAATTTTTTCAAACTTAAAATAAAGTGCTATCCTCTACCCGTATGAGTGTGTTGTGTGGAGTAGATAAAATATGGTCGCGTCCCCGGTAGAAACCCAAAGTATGGTTTCCCAAACATTGGTTTGGGATTTTGATTTTTTTGCCAATAACAAACATAGCTTAGTCCTTCCCAAGTCTCCTTTGTTTGGTACTGATGGCATCCGGGGACGAGTGGGAGAAGTATTAAATTCCTCTTTGGCATTGCAGGTAGGTTTTTGGGCAGGGTTAGGATTGCAACGCGCCTACAAATCTGGTGTAGTAATTGTCGGACAAGATTCGCGCAACTCTAGCGATCTGCTGGCTTCTTCTGTTGCTATGGGGTTAACAGCTTCGGGGTTAGAAGTTTGGCATCTTGGCTTATGTCCAACGCCTTGCGTTGCTTATCTTACGGGTATTAGCGATGCTATCGGTGGAGTAATGATTTCTGCAAGTCATAATCCTCCAGAAGATAACGGCATCAAATTTTTTGGTGCTAATGGAGCGAAAATAGAAGAAGCTCTCCAAGCGCAAATCGAAGCAGGGGTAAGGGGGCAAGGTATATTACCAATTAGTAAAGCAACCCAGGGACTGCAATACAAGCGCCCAGAATTAGTTAGAGATTATTTAGATAGTATTAAAAAACCCTTTTCCAACAACATCAACCTTCAAGGGATGCGAATCGTCTTAGATTTGGCTTGGGGTGCGGCGGTAGGGATTGCCCCAACAGTATTTCAAGAGATGGGCGCAGAGGTCATTTGCTTGCACAACAAAGCCGATGGTGACTTTATTAACGTTGGCTGCGGTTCTACTCATCTTGAGGCTTTGCAAGCGGCGGTTTTACAATCGCAAGCCGATTTGGGATTGGCTTTTGATGGCGATGCCGATCGCGTTTTAGCAGTGGACGATCGCGGTAATGCGATTAATGGCGATTATATTCTCTACCTCTGGGGTAAAAGCTTGCAAGCGACGCAGCAATTACCCGAAAACTTAATTGTTTCTACCGTCATGGCTAACTTGGGTTTTGAAAGAGCTTGGGAAACTCAAGGCGGTAAATTACTGCGTACAGATGTAGGCGATCGCTACGTCCAAGCCCAAATGCAAGTAACGGGCGCAAAGCTAGGAGGCGAACAATCAGGACATATTCTTTGCCCCCATTACGGCGTTACAGGTGATGGTATATCTACAGGCTTGCATTTAGCAGCCTTAGTTAAACAATCTGGCACGAATTTATCGCAACTCGCCGCCAGTAGCTTTAATACTTACCCCCAGTTACTAAAAAACGTCCGCGTTGAAAACCGCGAACGTCGGATGAATTGGGCAGCTTGCGATCGCCTGCAAAACGAAATTTCCTTCGCAGAGACAGCAATGGGCGATCGCGGTCGCATTTTAGTTCGAGCTTCGGGGACAGAACCCGTAATTCGAGTTATGGTAGAAGCCGCCGATGCAGATTTAACTCAGCATTGGGCAGAACAATTAGTAATAGCAGTACAGAAGTACGTTTAATTACTAATAGTAAGTGGCACTTGGGTAAGTGCCACTTACTATTATTTCGACAGTTCTATAACTACAGGGCGATCGTCTACGTCAATACTTAATTGTTTCGGGTAGGTTTGTTGAGATACCCAGTTGGATGAATTATTAGGTACGTAGATAGTTGCTTTAGCGATCCATGTATTTAGAGTTAGGTTTACTTTTTGACTATTGACCTTAATCACTTGCTTAGTATCAACATTAAAGCCAGAAACTTCTTGCCATAAAATCAGATAGAATCTGCCATCTTGTTTCTGCAACAAAGTGTGATGAATATTCTCGGTATTACCACCTAAAGCATAATCTAAAGAGCCGGGAGTAAACTTAACCCCTGAATCTTTTACCAAACCAATCAAGTTTTTCATAGCTTTAAATGAGGGTCTTTCCGAACCATCATTACGCAATAAACCGAGGTTTCTATCTACCGCATTCGCGTTGTAGTAAACGTCGATTAGCTCATACATGAAAGTCCGAGGAATACCATAATTAAAGTGTTCGAGAAATAAACGCGGCATATATTTCCCAGAAATATCGTCCGGTACTCCTTTATGTCCTTCTGAAGTATTTACAACACCGTGATAACCTGTCTCTGTAATTACAACGGGTTTAGAAACGCTGGCTATTTTAGCAGTCCGCACTTTCCAATCAGTACTACCATAATTATCACTTCCCCAGCCCCAAACTCCCGGATTGCGTCCAGAATAATAGTGATTTATAGTGCCGTAGTCAATATAAGCACTTAGGTCGCCCAAAGCTTTGTAAGCACTTGCGTCCGTCAGTGGTGGCCCGTATACCGATACATTCTTTGTAACTGAGTCTCCCTTAACAGTTTGATACAACTGCCTTTGATAGTTACGCAATTTGTCTACCCAGTTGCTGTCGCCGCTTAGGTTATACTCATTTGTTCCCTGTACGCCTTCTACTACATTTGTACCGAGTTCTTTAACTAAACTTACTACTGCTTGGGGTGTAGTATTACGTAAGTCGCAAACTAAAGTAAAACGAATACCTGATTTTTCTAAGTCTTTGAGCCTAGTCATGTATCCGTTGAGATTGCGTACAGCACCATCGCGGACATGACGTACTCCTAATTCCAACAGTTTAGGTTTAATTAATGTGTCGTATTTTTGGTGATAAACCGATGAATCGTAATACAAGTGGGTATTAATACCAATTGAATCTACAAAATCATCTGCACGACGAGCGTTTTCTGGTACGGCTTGTACCGATCGCACTGTTGTAATTAGTAGCAGTAAATTTAATCCCAATCCTATCAAATTTTTAGACTTAAAACTCAGCTTGTTTCCTTTAAAAAACAATGCTAACAACATTAGTTTGTTGTGCTGTATACCTTTGACCATTCCTTGCACCACATTTGAAACTTGAAAAACTCTACCTTAAAGTGGAGGAACTTTATATGGCTTTACACCAGTCAATAAATATGCCTTACAAGCTTACTGAGTGTAATTTATGTTGCACTAAATATCTTTGACTAAAAACTATAAAAATCGATGCGTTTTTAGTTATAAAAGCATTTAATTATAAAATTTTTTAGCTCTAGTAAAATAGTTTGCTCAAATACAGATAAGCTGGGCTTTTGTTCGCTTGCCAAGCTAAAGATTTTTCTCTAGTTTGAAATAAATAAATAAATAAATTTTGTTTAAGTGCAAAAAATAGAATTTATTAGTATAAAAAAGTTGGTAGCAAAAAACTCAAATATTTTATTGTAAATAAATGTAACAATGTACATTGAAAAACAATAAACTTACTTATTTACTAAAAAATCGCTCCTTAAACTGTTAATAGCTAAATATCTATTGCTCATCATTTTTGGCAGAGAATTTATCCAAGAAGCGATAGAATGTGGAAAAAACTAATAAATCCCTTCAAGGGATTGACAAATGGACGATTGGTTATACAAATATCCGCCGCTTTATTCAGGTATTTTACTTAGACGATACAAGCGGTTTTTTGCAGACATCGAGTTAACTACAGGCGAAGTAATTACAGCACACTGTCCAAATACAGGCTCGATGAGTGGAATTAGTACTCCTGGTAGTGCCGTCCAAGTATCTTACAGTAACAATCTCAAACGCAAGCTCCCTTATACGTGGGAAATGATTGAAGTAATAGACAATTATCCAACTTGGGTAGGAATCAATACAGCCATGCCAAATCGGGTTGTTAAGTTGGCATTAGAAAAATATTTGTTTGTCGAATTAAACAACTATCAACAGATTCGATTTGAAGTAGCTTACGGAAAAGACAACAAAAGTCGGGTGGATTTTGTATTAACAAGCGATCGCGATCGTCCAATTTATGTAGAAGTTAAAAGTACAACTTGGGCGCAGGGACAACTAGCATTATTTCCCGATACGGAAACTACGCGCGGACAAAAGCACTTGCGAGAGCTTACAGCAATATTGCCAAAGGCTCGCGGGGTAATGTTGTATTTTATCAATCGCGGCGACTGTACGCATTTTGCCCCAGGAAGTAGTGCCGATCCAGTTTATGGTAAATTATTTACCGAAGCGATCGCTTTGGGCTTAGAAGTTTTACCTTGTCGCTTTGAAATTACACCTGTTGGTATACGGTATTTAGGTTTAGCTCCATTGACCCTTGCGCCCGAAAGATTAATTGTATAAACAGCAACCGCCTAGTTTTTGTGACGCGGCATAAGTTGGGCGATAGTGTTTTTCTTGAGTAGCAAATAAATATATTGGGAAGAATTGCGATGGCTGTTTAAAAAACTTGAACGCGATCGCGTCCAAGTTTTTTAGCAGCATAGCAAGCACTATCGGCAGAATTTAGAGTATTAACAAGGCTTTGGCTACTAGCATCAATTGCAACTAAACCAATACTGACACCAAGCTTAAAAGTTTTTTCTTCCCATACAAATCGAAATGATTGAATACTTTCCCGCAGAGAATTGGCTACAGCCAAAGCTTCCTCTAGGGAGCATTGATTGAGTAATAAACCAAATTCATCTCCACCCAAACGCGCCAAAACATCAACGGAACGTACTTGACTTTGCAACAGTATTGTAACTTGGCGTAGTAATTCATCTCCCGCTCTGTGTCCGCAGGTATCGTTGACAATTTTGAACCGATCTAAGTCTAAATAACACAATGAATGTTGAGATTTAGTAACTTTAGCACTATGTAAGACTTCCTCTAAATGCTGCTCAAATTTCCTTCTATTAACTAATCCAGTCAAAGCATCATGGTTAGCTTGCCAAGCTAAACGCCGTTCGCTTTCTTTTAAAGCTGCATCGGCTTGTTTGCGCTCGGTAATATCTCTCACCACATGACAAAAAACTTGTTTTTCATCATAAGAAATTAAGTTAACATTTACCTCAACATCAACAAGACTACCATTGCGAGTGCGATACTGTTTTTCTCCAGTAAAACGCTCTTTTTTTGCTGCTATGTACTGTAAGTATTGGTCATAGCTTACTCTATCTCCTACCACTATATCGTTGATAGTTAAGCTAAGTATTTCTTGAATACTGTAACCGAGTAACTTTTCAAAAGCAGCATTTGCTTCTAAAAAATGTTTTGTTTCCGCGTCTACCAAAAATATACTTTCTGAAGCTTGCCCAACAACAATCCGATAGCGTGCTTCGCTTTCTTGACGTTTTAATTGAAAAGTAATTATTTGTTGTAACAATAGCTGAGTCGCAATACCAAATGTTAAACCCACAACTATTAAAGAGACAAGTAAGTAGTTTAAGTTACTTTTGCCTTGCCAATAAAGCTCTCTATCTTTAACTACTCGCATTAATAGAACTGGTTTACCATGAATATCTTTTAGCCAAGTATAACCAGCAATTTTTTGGTTATTCAAATTACGCACTACCATTAAGTTTTTATCTGATAGCGCCAAACGTGCCTCCTCAAAGTCTGGAGGCATTTGTATTTCATTAATAGCGTGTACGTCTATTGATACAGTTAAAGCGTCATTGCCAGATATTCGCTTGATAATTTCTGACTTTTGGATATAACGCCCAAACATAAGACCTCCGCGACTTGGTTTTTGCCCTGTAGAATCTAGTATTGGTAACGAGCTAATTATAGTTATTCCTTTAGGTAAAAGTATCACTCCTGCTATACTTTTATTAGAATTTGGATACTGGACAATAGCATTTTTTAGCTCGATTTGTGTTGCTAATATTGGAAAAATAGGTAATGTTTGATAAGATTGACTATCCCATTCCTTAGCAAAAATAATTTTGCTATCTTTATTAAATAAAACTACTAAATTAAAGTTTAAACTAGGGAATATTTCGGGACTAAAGTTTTCTTGAATATAAGTTGATTGAGGATTTTGCACAAACTCATAGCTGTCATCCCATTTAGACCAGGGAAGGTTTGTATAGTAAAGATCGTCGGCAACTCTACTATACTCCTGCAAAACTTCTTGAATAGTTTGATTGACGTTTTTTTCTTCAGCAACCTTAATGTTATTTAAGAGTAAAGATGAAGTAATTGAATATACAATACCCAATAAGCTAGTTAAAATTATAGTAAGTAATATTAAAGTAGTTACTTTTAGCTGGGCAGAAGTTTTTTTTGTATTTATTCGGTTTAAAAATAACAGTAA
>JAPJOW010000130.1 GCA_030826005.1 Aliterella sp. RAGGC_92 | reverse complement strand
GGGGACGAGTTGCCTCCCCCAAACCCCCTGCAAAAGGTCATATCAATAGGCGTTCCAGTTGTCGGCAAGTAGATCGGAAACGAATTATTCCCCAAACTCTTTTTATAAAAACCTCTTTTCGGTAATTATTCCAGTCTCACCTAATCTACTAAGTTGCGATCGCAATCCCCCACAAACGCTATAATTCCAAGCTAACTAAATGAATGTACGGCAAAATATAATGGCAGACTGGCACGAAATTAGTGGGGGCGTGACTGCACCTAAAGGCTACCGGGCAGCAGGTATTAAAGCAGGTTTGAAACCTTCGGGTTTGCCAGATTTGGCGCTGATTTTGTCTGAGGTGGATGCGATCGCAGCAGGTGTTTTTACTACTTCCCAAGTCCGTGCTGCTTGTGTCGATTATTGCCGTCAGCTATTACAAGCAAAACCTAGCGCTCGTGCTATTCTCTGCAATGCTGGTCAAGCAAATGCTGCTACAGGTTCTCAAGGCTGGCTAAATGCTCTTGAAAGTGCCATGCTACTCGGTCAAGCTTTGGGTATTCCTTCCGAATCAGTTTTACTTGCTTCTACTGGGGTAATTGGTCAGCAAATTAAAATGGAGGCTATGCGATCGGGTATTCCGCAACTTGTGGCGGCGGCTTCGGATACGGGGAGCGATGCGGCGGCGCAAGCAATCGTTACGACCGATTTGGTGACAAAATCTATTGCTTTAGAAACGACTATTGGCGATCGCCCGGTACGCATTGGTGGTATCTGTAAGGGGTCGGGGATGATTCACCCCAATATGGCTACTCTCCTTGCTTTTGTAACTTGCGATGCGGTGGTTTCTCCGGCTTTGTGGCAACAAATGTTGAGTCGGGCGGCGGATAAAAGTTTTAACCAAATTACTGTTGATGGCGATACAAGTACCAATGATGCGCTGATTGCTTTAGCTAACGGACAATCGCGCACGCCAGCAATTACCGAAATGGGCGCGGAGGCGGAAAAGTTGGAGGCTATGTTAACGGCGGTTTGTCAGCATTTGGCAAAAGCGATCGCTCGTGATGGTGAAGGTGCTACTTGTTTAATTGAGGTGCAGGTTTCTGGCGCTACGGATGAAAAAGCTGCTCGGCAAGTTGCTAAAACGATTGTCGGCTCGGCTTTATTCAAGTCTGCCGTTTTTGGCAGAGATCCCAATTGGGGCAGGATTGCGGCGGCGGCAGGGCGCGCTGGCGTGCCTTTTGAACAGGAGAACTTGCGGATTATGTTAGGGGATTTTCTGTTAATGGAAAATGGTCAACCTTTAGCTTTCGATCGCGCTGCGGCGAGTAACTATATGAAACAAAAAGCTGATAGCGTTGTTCCCAATCAAGGAGTTGATAAGCTTAGTGCTTATAGTAGCAGCGATGCAACTGTAGAAAATGACCAAAGCGCTGCTAGTCGTTATTTGAAAGACGATACAATTTTAATCTCTGTCAGTATTGGCAATGGTGCGGGGACGGGTACGGCTTGGGGTTGCGATCTCAGCTACGATTACGTGAAAATTAATGCCGAATATACAACTTAAAAGCGTGTTGCCAGAGTGAAACGCCCCCTAACCCCCAATTCTGGGGGAAATAAATCCGTTTCAACATATCTCATGCGTTGGGGGGAGGTGCGGAGGTTGCCCAAACTACAGTAACTAGACCTTTTACAAATTCTAAAATTTTTTTGTTTAGTCGGCTTGAGCCGACTTTAGCTATTAGCCTGGGGTTTTAACCCTAGGCGGGCTGGGCTTTAGTTACAAGAGCGGGGTTTTAACCCTAGGTAAGCTAGACAGGCTTTTACAAGCTGTCTACTAAAATTTGTCTACCCTAAATCGCTACCTGCGGAAGTTGGAAAGCGATCGCCTTCTTGCCCGTTGTTGTAATAATACAAGGTGCGAATCGGGTACGGGATAGGAATATCTGCTTGTTCGCAGGCGGTTTTTAAAGCAATAATTACGCGGGTTTTGGTTTGGCGCACTTGGACTTTTTGCGGTAATGTCCAATAACGAATCATTAAATCGATGGAACTATCGCCAAAGCCCACCGCATCTACTTCGGGTATTGGATCGGGTAATACTCCGGGTACGGTGGCAACGGTTTTGACTAAAATATCTATGGCTTTAGTTAAAGGCGTATTGTAATCGATCCCTAATGCTAAATCTGTCCGGCGGTGAGGCATTGCAGTTAGTACCTGCACGGGACTTGTAAATACAATAGAGTTGGGAATAACTACGCGCTCTCCTTGGTAGGTTTTTATTTGCGTAGAACGGATAGTAATATCTTCAATAGTTCCTTCAAACTCATTAACAATGATTTGATCGCCTAAGCGAAAAGGCTCGTTTAGTAACAACAATATTCCCGCGAGGAAGTTTTTGAAAATATCTTGAAAAGCAAAACCAATCGCAACAGAGCCTAAACCCAATAAACCCACTATATCTCCCAATCCCAAATCGGGAAAAGCCATTACACAAGCAAATAAAGTTCCCGCTACCCAAGTTGCTACATAACTAATTTGAGTTAATAGCGATCGCAAGGAGTGGCTTTTTAGTACCCGTCTTCCCGTTGCTGTTGCTATTCGTCTAGTCAAATTAGCAACGTATCGGGTTATTAGGAGTATTGCGATCGCAAATATTATTCCTGGTAGAGACTCTATAACGCTACCCGTTAGACGCAATAAGCTTAATTTGATTTCTTGTAGCAAAGCATTCATAGGCTCTTACTTGTTTTGCCTAGAATTTTACTACTTATTACCCGTAATACTTTTGTGCGTTTAGCTAGAAACTCTCGATACTGGCTTGAGAAATAACCAGCTTACAAAAAAGAAAGATGCGGTTAAAAGCTGCACAATATCTAGCGCCGACAAGTACCCATCAGATAGCGAAGCAATACTTCTATCGGTGATTCCAAATAACCAAGATGAAACACCAAGTAGCCAAATTCCATTTTTTAGGCTATCCAAAAACATTGTTGCTTCTGACGATTGCTGATTATTCATTACGTTAGTCTTTTCTTGTGATGAGTTGGTATTTACATAGCCCGATCTATACGGGGCTTTACAAACTTAAATTTTGTCCGCCCTTGGATTCTTACTTTAAGAAATGTCTCTTTTATTGCCATTACTCTAAAGAAGTATTTAGATATATTGACAATTTTACAACATTTATATATTAGCATTTTAGAAATATTGATTGCGGACGCTAGTTTTAGCGCTCTGGCACAACTGCCTAAATTGACAATCAGCCTAGGATTGAAACCAGACCACAGGTTTTTTGAAATCTATCTTAGGGTAGATGAAAGGTAGTTTTGCTAATAATTCTGCCTTCAGATACTTAAGGAGTAGTTAATCAATAGTTTTAATAAAGAAAAACTAAAAAACTATTCATGACTGTTGCTCAAGTAAATAAGCAAAACGAAAAAGCATTATTAAATCGCCCAAAATTAGGATTAGTTTGTATTACAGCTTCTAAAGAGATTCGCTATCGCACAATTACGCGCACTCGTTACTTAAAACTCAGCGAAACCGAACGCCAAGCCACGCTTACAAGTTTGTATAGTGACAATATTAGTCGTCTAGATAAAGCTGTAGATTTTTGTCAGCAACACTCAATCGGGCTTTACAGGCTACCTTCTGGCTTGTTTCCAATGAGCGATTGGGAAGACAATATCGGCGAAACAATCCTAGAATCGATGAGCGCACAATTAGCGTTAATTGGCGCAAAAGCGCAGGAATTAGACATTAGATTAGTATCTCATCCCGATCAATTTGTAGTTTTAAGCTCCGATTCTGAGCAAGTATTGGCAAATAGCATCAAAATCTTGGAAGGACACGCAAAAGTCTTTGATTTACTAGGGCTTCCGCGAAATCCTTGGGCATTAATGAATATTCACGGCGGCAAATCGCAACGCATAGATAGGTTAGTTGAAGTATTAGCACAATTACCCGCTTATATACGCGATCGCTTAACCCTTGAAAATGACGAATATTCTTATAGTTCCGCAGAAATCCTAGAAGTATGCAAACGTTCGGGCGTACCGATGGTATTTGATGCCCATCATCACATTTGCCATGAAGGTTTGACAACTTATGAAGATCCCTCCGTAGCCGAAATGTTTTATGCAGCAAGGGAAACATGGACTAATCCAGATTGGCAATTAGTACATATTTCTAATGGACAAAATAGTTTTAGCGATCGCACTCATAGCGATTTTATTACCGATATGCCTAGCGTATACCGCGAAGCGCCTTGGATTGAAATCGAAGCTAAAGCTAAAGAAGAAGCAATTTCTCGTGTAGAAGCCGAATGGCTTGTGGGAGAATAATTTTTAATTCAGCCTTACTGCTATCTATGCTTGCAATCGACTTTGGTACAAGTAATACTTGTGTAACTCGTATTAATCCCGTCACTGGAGAATCGGAAACTCTCAGCATTCCTGGCTTATCTCAACAAATAGGCGCTAATCCGCCCTTAATTCCTAGCCTCGTGTATGTAGAAAATGCTGCCGAAGGTAAAGTATTAATCGGGCAACAAGTGCGCGATCGCGGTTACGATAGCAAAAACGATCCGAGATTTTTCCGCAGCTTCAAACGTGGTATAGGCGCAAATATTCAAGGCTTTCTACCCGAATTAGATGGACAAGTTATTACTTTTGAGCAAGTAGGGACATGGTTTTTAACTAATCTAATTTCCCAACTCGGAAGCGTAGAATCGTTAGTTTTAACCGTACCTGTAGATAGCTTTGAATCTTACCGTCACTGGCTAGGGGAAGTCTGTCAGACTTTGCCTATAGAACAAGTTAGAATGCTCGATGAGCCTACCGCCGCCGCTTTGGGTTATGGTATGGCGGATAAAGACAATTTGCTAGTTATTGATTTTGGTGGCGGTACTTTAGATTTATCTTTAGTACGAATAGATCCAAGCATTCAAGCGGGTAAAACTCCTTTGGGCTTTTTACTTAAATTTGGGCAAAAATCCTTAGCTGAAAAATCTGGGCAAAAGTTAAAAATCGCCCGCGTCCTAGCCAAAGCTGGGCAAAATTTGGGCGGTACAGACATTGATAACTGGTTGGTTGAATATTTTGCTAAAACTCAAGGATTAGCCGCTACATCCCTCACTGCAAGGCTGGCGGAGCGGGTAAAAATTCAATTATCTTCCCAAACCCAAGCCAGCGAAGTTTATTTTGATGATGAAACTTTAGACAGCTACGAATTAAATTTAAACCGCGATACTTTAGAAACCATCCTCAAAGAACATCAGTTTTTTGAGCAACTAGACGACTGTATGACGCAGCTATTGTATCAATCGCGGCGACAAGGTTTAGAAATAGCCGATATCAATGCAGTGCTATTAGTTGGCGGTACTTCGCAAATGCCTGTAGTCCAAAATTGGGTGCAAAAATACTTCGATCCAGCATTAATTAGTAACCAAAAACCTTTTGAAGCGATCGCTTTTGGCGCACTCCAACTAACTCAAGGCGTGGAAGTAAAGGACTTTCTCTATCACAGTTACGGTGTGCGTTATTGGGATAGGCGCAACAATCGCCACAATTGGCATCCTTTAATTAAAACCGGGCAACCTTACCCAATGCAAGATCCGGTAGAGCTAGTATTAGGCGCTTCAGTGGAAAATCAACCAAGTATTGAATTAATTATTGGTGAATTAGGAAGCGAAACGGGCGCAACCGAAGTTTATTATGACGGCGAAAGATTAATTACTCGTCGCCAAAAAGACAGCCAGATTCAAGTACAGCCATTAAATGATAAAGATGATGCAGCAACCATTGCTCAATTAACACCTCCTGGATTTCCCGGAAGCGATCGCATTCGAGTTTTATTCTACGTTGACGCGCAGCGCTTTTTAAGAATGACTGTCGAAGACTTGCTTACAAACCAGACTTTATTAGAAGATCGATTAGTTACCCAGTTAAGTTAATGAATATTTCAAAAGCTATGGGTTATTTATTACTTACAAAACAGTTTCTTGTAATGCGGGATTTGGCAAAAAACTAAGGTTAATTTTATGCGATTTTATAGGCTGACAAAATACAATTACCCAAGGGCGATCGTGGCGTATTCTTCAGTTAAGAGTACTAGACCTCTTGCAAAAGTTTAAAAATTTTTTTCTTTAGTCGGCTTGAACTATTAGCCTGGGGTTTCAACCCTAGGCGGACTAGGAGGCTTTTACAAGATGTCTACTAACTATTTAGCTGACAACTTATTTTTTTGTTTGGGATTTTATCCAACTTCTAAAATCTTTAATAGTGGCGTTTCTACCTTTAATCTTACTCTGTTCTAAATACTGAGGAATAATATCAATTAAAGGAAGGCTAGGGAAATTGCAGCTAGTATTTGATTTAACATACTTGCCGTTTTCTAACACATTTATCTCTAAACTTTCGCCATCGTATCGCCATAACTCCGGCACTCCCAAAGCTTCGTAATTATTAAGACGAGTGCGAGAGGTAATATCAATTTCAAGTGCTAAGTCCGGCGGTGGATCTATAGTGAGGTCTATCCGTTTTTTGCCTCTAATGGCTGCTTCATTTTGGATATAAAAACAGTCATCTGCTTCTACTCCAGTTTTCATACTTTCATTTTTAAAGGTTGTAGAAGCAAGGCTTCTAGCTTCAATATCTAGTTCCTCAAGTAACGCTTTAACCAAGTCACCAATTATTACTTTATCATCCTCATGTTCTGGTAGTGGGGTCATTATTTCTAATAATCCTTGACTATAATTAACTCTAGAAGCACGTTTTTCTCCTAATTCTTCTAAGATGTTTTCATACATCTGCCAAGAAACATTTTTTAATAATAATTGTTGTCCAGGTTGAACAACCAATTGATTTAATTCTAATAGCATAAATTTACTTGCAAATTTGTCTAATTATTAAGTACAAGTATAAACTGTCTATATGGAAATTGAGAAATCGCTTTAAAATCATCCCAACCTAACAGTCATAATAAAAGTACAGGCTTTACAGCAATTAGCAAAATGACCGCAAATCAATCAGACACGCCGAATAATTTTGAGACGACAGTTTTATCGGAGTTGCGTCAAATTAACCAAAGGTTAGATCATTTAGAAACTGATGTGGGTAATCTTAAGCTCAACTTGGAGAAAGTCGATTATAAGTTTGACACTTATCAAAAAGCGTCTGATTCAATGGTAAGGCTGGCAACGACGATAATTGTAGCGGCGGCGACCGTTGCGGTACTTCCTTCGGCTTTAAGTGCCATTTCTCCTTTAATTAATGCCTTGGTTACTGGTATAGGATCGGGAAGTTAAAGCTTATTTAATTTTGCCGCCGTTCGTAAAATCTGCCCTGCTAAAATCGCCGCACCAAAGCCATTATCAATATTGACAACTCCCACACCCGCCGCACAAGAATTGAGCATTGTGAGTAAAGGTGCAAGTCCACCAAAACTAGCCCCGTAGCCAATGCTAGTAGGCACAGCAATCACCGGACAATCGGCTAAACCTGCAACTACACTTGGTAAAGCTCCTTCCATTCCAGCCACTACAATTAGCACCGAAGCAGAATCAATTACATGACGATTGTTGAGCAAGCGATGAATCCCCGCTACGCCCACATCCCACAATCTTTGTACTTGGAAGCCACATAAAGTTGCTGTTACCGCCGCTTCTTCAGCTACGGGTAAATCGGCAGTACCCGCCGATAAAATACTAATTATTCCAGGGTATTGAGGTGTAATTTGTTCAGGATTCAGGGCGCAAATTCTTGCTCCTGGGTAATACTGCAATCCTGTAACTAGAGTTTCTAATTGAGCATAGACATTGCTGTTAATGCGCGTAGCCATGATTACCGGGCTGTGGAGGCGCATTGATTCCATAATTTGAGCGATTTGGTCGGGAGTCTTGTCTTGACCCCATATCACTTCTGGAAAGCCAGTTCGGCGAATGCGATCGCTATCTATCCGGGCAAAATCGCCAACGTTTTCGTAACCAAGGGTTTTGAGCTTTTCTAAGGCAACGGCGGGGTTTACTTCGCCTGTAGCTACAGAATTAAGGAGATTTTGTAAGTTAGCGTCGGATTGAGTCACGTTTTGAGAGATGGGGGACTAGGGGACAAGGGGAGAATTTAAAGGATGAAAAAATAAGCTTTTACTCTATTTTGTCACTTTGAGCTTATATTTGTCCCACAATGTGCCGCCTTGAGAGCCGAGAGCAGAGTATTCTACTTCTTGAATGCGATCGCGTACTGCAATTAAGGATAATGGGCTGACTAGGTGAATAAAGGGTAAATACTCTTGAGTTAATCTTTGAGTTTCGGCGTAAATTTCTTTACGCTTGGCTGTGTCTAATTCTTGAGAACCTTTAATATACAACTGTCCAATTTCTGCTTCCCAGTCTGCTACTTCTCTACCTGTAAGCGGCTTTTCCCCTGGTGGCTCTTTTTGGTTGAAGCTGTGCAAACCACCATCTGGCAACCATACATTAGCACCGTCATGGGGTTCTATGCCACCTGTAAAACCGAGCAAGTGACATTCCCAATCTAGAGTATTGGAAAGCTTGTCTGTAAGCGTATTAAAGGCAATGGGGTTGTAATCTACTTGAATGCCAATTTTACTTAAATCTTGTTTAACTTGCGCTCCCATAGCAACGCGGGTTTTATTTTCGCTATTAGTAATTAACGAAAACCTAACTCTATTTCCTTGTGCGTCGAGTAATTGTTTTTTGGCGTTGTACTTAAAACCTGCTTTTAATAATAAGTTTTTGGCTTTTTGAAGATCGTAGTTATATGCTCTTAAGCCTTGCGCTGGGGAAATATAAAACGGGCTTTGAATATCTATAGGCGAATCTTGTACCGCACCCAAACCGCGAAACACATTATTGAGCATGGTTTGGCGATCGATCGCATAAGCTACCGCTTGTCTAAATTCTAAAGTATTAAACCAACGGGATTTAACTGGATCGATAAGTGGGCGGTTGTTTCTTTTGCCTTTATTTAAGTTAAAAGAGATAAAAACCTTTTGAAACCTAGGGCCACCATTATAAATCGTAAACTTTCCGCGCTTTTCTTCGCGTTTTAGTAGCGAGAAGTTTTCGGGAGAAATTTCTACAACGTCCAACCCTCCAGAGCGAAATTGCAAAACGATAGTATCGGTTGATTCAATTATTTGCCAGACAATTCGCTCAATATAAGGCTGGCGGTTTCCTTGCTCGTCTTTGCGCCAGTAGTAAGGGTTACGTTCAAATATTACTCGCTGACTGGGGGCGTAACTTGCGATTTTATAAGCGCCATTAACGACAATTTTTCTGGGATCGGTATCTGTTCCCCAAGTGGAGAGAAACTGAGGTTTGCCGTTAGTATCTTTGGTATTGATAGACTTTGCTAAAATATGTTTTGGTAAAATACCGACAGAATTTGTTGATGCTCCGGTAGTTGTACTGAGGAATGGTGCAAAAGGTTCGGGAAAGATAAATTCAATTTGGCGATCGCTTAACTTCCTAATTTCGGGAAAAACACCGCTTGCACCTACCTTTAAAAAGTCTTTCCAATCGGTCGGTATAGCCGGATTAAAAATTATATCTCGATAAGTAAATATTACGTCGTCGGCGGTAAGCGGTGCGCCATCCGACCATTGCAAACCTTGTCGCAAAGTAAAAGTAATCCGCTTTTTATCTTCCGAAACTTCCCAAGATTGGGCTAAAGCTGGTTCAATTTTTGCCGTAATTCCGTTTAGGGTTGTTAATCCTTCGGTTGTAAATAGAAAAACATGGGGAAACTCTTGATTAAAGGCGTAGTTAAAAGTTTTGGGATCGCCAATAGTGCTATTCACTAGCTGCGATACTTGCGCCGCCTCAGTTTTTAACTGTGTTGGGTTGCAGCTAGTCAAGCTAAATATGAGTAAAACTGAAAACAAAAGTCGCCAGAATAACAGAGTCATTTTTTGCACTTTTGATACTAATCTTCGGCAACTTTCATCTCGTAGATATTCCAAAGAGTTCCACCTAAAGCCGTAAATTTGGTATTGTCTAGGCGATCGCGCATGGCGGCTAAAGCTAAAGGATTCACTAAATGAATAAAAGGTAGATATTCCTGCGCCAAACGCTGAGTCTCTGCATAAATTTCTTTACGCTTGGTTTCATCTACTTCTTTTGCTCCTTGAATATACAAGCGTCCAATTTCTGCTTCCCAGTCTGCAACTTCTCGTCCTTCTATGGGTGGTTGTCCTGGCTGCGGTTTTTGATTGAAGGGGTGAAAGCCACCATCGGGAAGCCACACATTAGCGCCGCTATTTGGCTCAATACCGCCTGTAATTAGCCCAAAATAGCATTCCCATTCTAAAGAGTTAGTCACTCGGTCTACAAGTACAGCAAAGTCTACGGGATTAAAATCTACTTGAATACCAAGCTTACTCATATCGCGCTTGACTTGAGAACCAATCGCATCAACTGTTCTATTTCCCGCTTGACTTAGCATGGTAAAGCGGACTCTATTACCCTCAGAATCTAGCAATTGACCTGTATTGTTGTACTTAAATCCTGCTTGTTGTAGTAGTTCCTTTGATTTTTTAGGGTTGTAATCGTAAGCTTTTAATCCTTGCTGACGAGAGAAATAGTAAGGACTCTGCACAGAAATCGGCGAATCTTGAAATTCACCAATTCCCCGATATACATTGTTTAGCATCGTTTGACGGTCGATCCCGTAAGCTACGGCTTGTCTAAAAGCTACGGTATTGAACCAACGCGATTTAATCGGATCTACTAATGGTTTGCCTTTTCTATTGCCTTTATTGAGATTGAAGGTAATAAAATTAGTTCCAAAATCGGGTCCACCATCGTAAATTGTGAACTTTCCGCGCTTTTCTTCACGTTTTAGTAACTGGAAAGTTGCGGGGCCAATTTCTAAAATATCCAAGCCACCAGAACGAAACTGAATTAAGCCTGTATCGGGCGATTCAACAATTTGCCAAATCAGCCTTTCAATATATGGTAGAGCATTATTTTGAGCGTCTTTGCGCCAGTAGTAAGGATTGCGCCGAAATACTACCCTTTGATTTGTGGCGTAGCTTTCTAGCATATAAGGGCCATTACCAATAACGGCTTTGGGATCTGCGTCGGTACTCCAGGTAGATAAAAACTGGGGTTTTCCTTCGCTATTATTCGTAGTTATAGATTTTTGTAAGGAATGCTTGGGTAAAATTGCCACGCCGCCAACAGTTCTTAAAAAAGGTGCAAAAGGTTCGGAAACAGAAAACTCTACTTGGCGATCGCTTATTTTACGGACTTTTGGCAAAACACCACTTTCGCCAACGCGGATAACATCTCGAAAATCTGTAGGAATGCGCTCGTTTAAGTAAATATCGTTATAAGTAAATACAACATCGTCAACGGTTAAAGGTTTTCCATCCGACCACTTTAGCCCTTCTCTGAGGGTAAAAATAATCTGTTTGCCATCGGCGGAAGTTTCCCAAGATTGAGCAATTCCTGGTTCAATTTCGCCATTTTTGCCATTTTCTACAATCATTCCCTCATAAATAAACCCAAAAACATTAGGCGATGATTGGTTTAAGGCATAATTAAAACTCTGCGGATCGCCAGGAGTACGAGCAACTATTTGGGTTACTTGGGCGGCAGAAGATTTAAAATCGTTAGGATTGCAACCATAAAGTGCGATCGCTATTGCAACCGTTAATAATCCAACTAACCACCGCCGCATTAAGGAAATCAACATCTGGCAAACTTACTAAAGCTCTCTGCCTCATAGTCTACAAGGTTTTTAACCGGATCTACTTGTCTACTTTAAGTTCGTATATATTCCAAAATGCACCTAAAGCCGAGAATTTAACGTTTTGAATGCGATCGCGGATCGCCGCCATAGATAAAGGATTAACTAAATATATATAAGGTAAATACTCTTGACTAATGCGCTGCGTCTCATCATAAATAGCTTTGCG